>NZ_JBVIFS010000025.1:19305-27108 GCF_055571215.1 Streptomyces sp. NPDC030995 | reverse complement strand
CGGGGAAAAAAGTTTGCTTCGCCACCAAACACTTGGGCCCCCCCCCCAACCCCCCCCCCCGAACACCCGTGCGGGTCCCCTTCCCAGCCTCGCCGGCGTTTGAGGCGCGGGGGTCCGGGGGCGGAGCCCCCGGCAGCGGCGCCGCAGACGCATACGAACGGGCCGGGCCCAGGACCACAAGGTCCCGGGCCCGGCCCGTCTCCGTACAGCCAGCGGTCAGCTATGCGCGCGCAGCAAGCTGCGCATGGTCCGCATCGCCACCGACAGATTCGCCAGGTCGAAGTCGTCCGACCCCCGGATCTCGTCCAGAGTCGTCCGCGCCCGCCCGATGATCGCCGCGTTCTTCTCCTCCCACGCCTTGAAGCGCTCCTCGGGAGTCGAGGTGCCGTTGCCCACCGACAGCACATCGGCGGTCAGCGCCCCGTGCGCCGCGAACAGGTCCTCGCGGATGGAGGCGCGGGCCATGGACTGCCAGCGGTCGGACCGCGGCAGTTCGATGATCCGGTCCATCAGCTGGGTGATGTCCAGGCGGTCGGCGAGGTCGTAGTACACCTCGGCGACGCCCAGCGGGTCCACGCCGGTACGGTCCGAGATCGCGACGATGTCGAGCGTCGGGAAGGCCGAGGAGAATCCGGCGACCTTGGCCGCCAGCTCCTCCGGGACGCCCTCGCCGGTGAGCTCGTCGACGATCGACTGGTACCACTCCAGGTCGGCGCCGCGCACCAGCTTCGGCAGCTCGGCCCAGACCTCGGCCACCCGCTGCCCGAAGAAGGAGATGGTCTCGGTGATCTGGAGCGGCTGCGGCCGGTTGTTCAGCAGCCAGCGGGTACCGCGCTCGACCAGGCGCCGCGAGTGCAGCCGCACCCGGGTCTGGACGTCGGCGGCAACCCTGTTGTCGAGCGCCTCCACCGCGTCCCACACCTCGGCCAGGCCGAAGATCTCGCGGGCCGCGAGCTGCGCCCGGACGATCTCCTCCGTGGAGGCCCCCGTCTCCTCGCGCAGACGGTGCAGGAAGGTCGAACCACCGGTGTTGACGGTGTCGTTGACCAGGATCGTGGTGATGATCTCGCGGCGCAGCGCGTGTGCGTCGATCTGCTCCGGGAACTTCTGGAGCAGGGCGCCCGGGAAGTACGCGTGGAGCAGGCGGCGCAGGTACGGGTCGTCCGGCAGCTCGGTGTGGATGAGCTCGTCCGCCACCGTGATCTTGGTGTAGGCGAACAGGACGGCCAGCTCCGGCTGGGTCAGGCCCTTGCCGGTGTTGAGCAGCTCGCGGATCTGCCGGTCGGTGGGCAGGAACTCCAGCTCGCGGTTGAGCAGTCCCTCGCCCTCCAGGCGGCGCATGAAGCGCTGCTGGGCGTGGAGTAGGCTCGGGGCCTGCGCCGAGCCGTTGGCGAGCGCGGTGTTCTGCGCGTAGTTGTTCCGCAGCACCAGCGTGCCGACCTCGTCGGTCATCTGGGCGAGCAGCTTGTTGCGCTGCTTGACGGTCATGTCCCCGTCGGCGACGACCGCGTTGAGCAGGATCTTGATGTTCACCTCGTGGTCGGAGGTGTCCACGCCCGCGCTGTTGTCGATGGCGTCGGTGTTGACCTTGCCGCCGTTGTGGGCGAACTCGATCCGGCCGAGCTGGGTCAGGCCCAGGTTGCCGCCCTCGCCGATGACCTTGGCGCGTACCTCGGAGCCGTTGACGCGGATGGCGTCGTTGGCCTTGTCGCCGACGTCCGCGTGCGTCTCGGCCGTGGCCTTGACGTACGTACCGATGCCGCCGTTCCACAGCAAGTCGACGGGGGCCTGGAGGATGGCCTTCATGAGGTCGGCCGGGGTCATCTTGGTGACGCCCGCCTCGATGCCGAGGGCCTCGCGGACGTGCGCGTTGACCGGGATGGACTTCGCGGAACGCGGGTGGATGCCGCCGCCCGCCGAGATCAGCGCGGTGTCGTAGTCGGCCCACGAGGAGCGCGGCAGCTCGAACAGGCGCCGGCGCTCGGCGTACGAGGTGGCCGCGTCCGGGGTCGGGTCGATGAAGATGTGCCGGTGGTCGAAGGCGGCGACCAGGCGGATGTGCTCGGAGAGCAGCATGCCGTTGCCGAAGACGTCACCGGACATGTCGCCGACGCCGACGACGGTGAAGTCCTGGGTCTGGGTGTCGTGGCCGAGCTCGCGGAAGTGCCGCTTGACGGACTCCCACGCGCCGCGGGCGGTGATGCCCATGCCCTTGTGGTCGTAGCCGGCGCTGCCGCCCGACGCGAAGGCGTCGCCGAGCCAGAAGCCGTAGTCCTCGGCGACCCCGTTGGCGATGTCGGAGAAGGTGGCGGTGCCCTTGTCGGCGGCGACGACGAGGTAGGTGTCGTCCTCGTCGTGGCGGACCACGCCCTTCGGCGGCACGACCTCGCCGGCGACCATGTTGTCGGTGATGTCGAGCAGCGCCGAGATGAAGATCTTGTACGAGGCGATGCCCTCGGCGAGCCAGGCGTCGCGGTCCACCGACGGGTCGGGGAGGTTCTTCGCCACGAAGCCGCCCTTGGCACCGACCGGCACGATGACGGTGTTCTTGACCATCTGCGCCTTGACCAGGCCGAGGATCTCCGTACGGAAGTCCTCGCGGCGGTCGGACCAGCGCAGGCCGCCTCGGGCGACCTTGCCGAAGCGCAGGTGGACGCCCTCGACGCGCGGGGAGTACACCCAGATCTCGAAGGCCGGGCGCGGCGCCGGCAGGTCCGGGATGGCCTGCGGGTCGAACTTCATCGACACGTACGAGTGCTGCTCGCCCGCGTCGCCCAGCTGGAAGAAGTTGGTGCGCAGGGTGGCCTTGATGAGGGTGAGGAAGGCCCGCAGGATGCGGTCCTCGTCGAGCGAGGCGACCTGGTCCAGGGCCCCGTCGAGCTCCTCCAGCATGGCGTCCACGAGCTCGCTGCCGGCGGCCTGGCGGCCGGGCGACATCCGGGCCTCGAAGAGCGAGACCAGCAGCCGGGTGGTGTGGACGTTGTTGCGGAGGGTGTCCTCCATGTAGTCCTGGCTGAAGGTGGAGCCGGCCTGGCGCAGGTACTTGGCGTACGCGCGCAGGACGACGGCCTGGCGCCAGGTGAGACCGGCGCTCAGCACCAGGGTGTTGAAGTTGTCGTTCTCCGCGTCGCCCTGCCAGACCGCGGCGAAGGCGTCCTGGAAGCGCTCGCGGGCGTCGTCGCCGAGGTACGCGTCCCCGTTGCCCGTGGAGAGCGGCATCCGCAGACCGAAGTCGTAGATCCACGCGCTGACGCGGTCGGAGCGGCGCAGCTCGTAGGGGCGCTCGTCGGTGACCTCGACGCCGAGGCGGTGCAGCACCGGCAGGACCGCGGAGAGCGAGACCTGCTCGCCGGTGCGGAAGATCTTGAACCGGCGCTCCCCGGGGCCCGCGCCGACGGGCTCGTACAGCGAGAGCGCGAACTGGCGGTCGCTGGCGGCGAGGCGCTCCAGGTGGACCAGGTCGGCGACGGCGGCGCGCGGCGAGTGGTCGGCCTTGTAGCCCTCGGGGAAGGAGGTGCCGTAGCGGCGCAGCAGCTCGGCGGCGCGCTCCTCGCCGCACTCGGCGATCAGCGCCTCCTGGAAGCCGTCGGCCCAGGACCGGGCGGCCTCCACCAGGCGGGTCTCCAGGCGCTCGACGTCGGAGTCGGTCAGCGCGGGCAGCTCGGTGCCCTGCGGGACGCGGACCACGAAGTGGATGCGGGAGAGGATCGACTCGGTGTTCCAGGCGGTGAAGTCGACGCTGGTGCCGCCGAGCTCCTCCTTCAGGATGTCCATCAGCCGCAGCCGGACCCCGGTGGTGAACCGGTCGCGGGGCAGGTAGACGAGGGCCGAGTAGTAGCGCCCGTACTCGTCCTGGCGCAGGTACAGCCGCAGCCGGCGGCGCTCCTGGAGGTAGAGGACGGAGGTGACGATGGCCTGGAGCTGGTCGACCGGGGTCTGGAACAGCTCGTCGCGCGGGTAGGTCTCCAGGATCTGCAGCAGGTCGCGGCCGTCGTGGCTGTGCGGCGCGAAGCCGGCGCCTTCGAGGACCTCGACGACCTTGCGGCGGATGACGGGGACGCGGCGCACCGACTCGGTGTACGCGGCGGAGGAGAACAAGCCGAGGAAGCGGCGCTCGCCGACGACGTTGCCGTCGGCGTCGAACTTCTTGACGCCCACGTAGTCGAGGTACGAGGGGCGGTGCACGGTGGAACGGCTGTTGGCCTTCGTCAGCACCAGCAGGCGGTGCTCGCGGGCCTTGGCGCGGGCGTCGGCCGGCAGCCGGTTGAAGGACGGCGAGACCGGGTGGCCGTCGTCCTTGCCGCTGTGGTGCGGGTCGGAGCGCAGGATGCCGAGGCCGGTGCCGGGCACGGCGGCCAGGGAGTCGCCGTCGACGAGGTTGTACTCGCGGTAGCCGAGGAAGGTGAAGTGGTCGTCGGCGAGCCAGCGCAGCAGCTCGCGGGCCTCTTCGAGCTCGTACTCGCGCAGGTCGGGAGCGGTGGGCTCGTCGGGCAGGCCCTCGGCGATGCGCAGCGCGGAGTCGCGCATCTTCTCCCAGTCCTCGACGGACTCCCGTACGTCGGACAGGACGCGCAGCAGGTCGACGGTGATCTGCTTGAGGTCGGCGCGGTCGGTCTCGCGGTCCATCTCGACGTGGATCCAGGACTCGACGAGGGAGTCGTGGGGGCGCGCGGTACGGGGGCCGTGCGCGTCGCAGTCGGGGCCGAGGATCTCGATCAGCTTGCCGGTGACGTCACGGCGGACGACGACCTGCGGGTGGATCACGACGTGGATGCCGCGGCCCTGGCGGGACAGCTCGTTCGTCACGGAGTCCACGAGGAAGGGCATGTCGTCGGTGACCACCTCGACGACGGAGTGGCTGGAGGTCCAGCCGTTCTCCTCGACCGTGGGCGTGTGCACGCGTACGTTCGCGGTGCCCTGCGGCCGGTTCTCGGCGAGCCGGTAGTGCGAGAGCGCGGCTCCGAACACGTCGACCGGGTCGCGGTCCGAGAGGTCCTCGGGCGCCGTGTGCAGGTAGTAGCGCTGGAGATAGGCGAGCACCGTGTCCTGGTCTGGACGCTCTCCCTGCTCGGACCCAGTCGGAAGTAGCCCCCCGGCCGGGCTGTGCTCAGCTACCCGGGCCGCCCGTGCGAGCAGCTCGGCCTTTGCTTCGTCCAGCTTGGTCTGCATGTCCTCTGGCTCCTGTCGCGCGCCATTGCGTGACGTAGGTGAAGGAAGGAATGACGGAGCGCCGCCGCGAGGCGGGAGGTCCGTCCGTAATCGATATCGACGCTATGCCGTCGAGAGAGGCGGCCGGGAAGGAATCAGCCACGTTCGGCAGGAGGTCCCGGCAGCGGAAATCAGCGAAGGCCCGGGCACGGTGGTGCGCCGGGCGCAGGCCGGAGGCTCCAGTGCCCCCGATGACTATCGCGCTGATCACGGGTACAAGGCTATCTCGACCTACCCCCAGGTCGTCATTCACCGCATCCGTACAAATCTTGGGGTGGAACTTTGACACTCTGGCCAGCGACGTGACCGGCCAGGCGTGCAGGGGCCCTGTCCAGTAGCTATTCGGACAGCTCGCGAGCTGTCCGTACGGCCGCCGCCAGGGTGTCCACGACGGGCACCCCGGCCGATTCGAGACTGCTGCGGCTGTGCGAACCACCCGTGTAGAGGACGGCCCGGGCACCGACGTGGGCGGCGGCGAGGGCGTCGTCCACGGCGTCTCCGATGAGGACCGTACGGTCTGCGCTCACGCCCGTCCCGTCCAGGGCGGCCAGGTGGCGTACGAGGTGCCCCGCCTTGGAGGTGTGGGAGGGTCCGACCCGCCCGTCGACGCGCAGGAAGTGCCGGTCGATGCCGTGGGCCCGCACGAGCGGTACGAGCTTCTCGTGGGGCGCGAGGGACAGCAGGGACTGGGTGAGCCCGTCCGCCTGCCAGTCGTGGAGCAGCTGGCGGGCGCCTTCGGCGAGCCCGGCGTTCTCGGCGGCGGCCCAGTAGTGCCGGTGGAAGGTCTCGTCCATGACCAGCCACTCGTCCTCGGTGGGCAGCCGTCCCATGAGGCGCTCGTAGAACTTCGGCACCGGCACGACGTACAGGTCGCGGTAGGTCTCCAGGGTGATCGGCGCGAAGCCGAGCTCGGCGAAGGAGGCGTTGGTCGCGGCTATGACGGCGTCGATGTCGTGGAGCAGCGTGCCGTTCCAGTCCCAGACGATGTGCGGCGGGTTGGTCATTTGAGCAGCCCCGGAATCTCCTGCACGCCGAACCACAGCAGCTCGTGGTCCTCGGCTCCGTCGACGACGAACTGGGCGTCCGCGTCCCCGCCGTCGGCGGCGCCGAGGGCCTGCGCGGCGGCGGCGACGTCCTCCTCGGCGTCATCGGCGTCCACGTGCACGGCGGCGGCCACGGCGAGCCGGACGGCGGTGGCGAGGCTCACCTGGCCGAGGGTGGCCTCGTCGACGCCGGGGGTGGCGGTGGCGGCCTTGTCGTCGACGTCGAGGGCGACGACGACCCGACGGCGCGGTGCGCTCGCGTCCGCGGCGATCAGCCGCAGGGAGGCGGCGGCGGCCCGGCTCAGGGCCGCGTACTCCAGCTCCTCGATGTCGTCCGACACGTACCACTCGCGGAGCCCGGGGGTGACGCCGTACGCACGCAGCGGGGCGGGGCCCAGCTCACCCGCCTTGTGCACCTCGGCGAGCCCGGGGAGGGTCAGGGGGACGTACACGCGCATGGCCGGCTGCTTTCGGTAGTCGGAAACGCCCCCAGGATACGACCCGGAGGGGGCCGGCAGGGTGACGGTCGACGTACCCCATCGGGGTGCCCGGCCGAGCCCCGGAGGCGTCCACCCGGGTACGCACCCGCGGGCCGGCGGGGGCCGCGGGCCGGGCGGCGGGCACTCGGATAGGTGAACCGGACGGGCGGCCGGGCGGGGCGCCGGCGTGGTTGCGGAGCATGTTCGGCGGCCGTAGAAGATCCCCATCAAGTTACCGCCCGGTACTCCGCCGGGCCCGGCCTGTTCGGGGGCAGATCGCGATGGACACCACGACGCGCGGCACGATCGGCAACGACGGGAGCCGTCGCCGGCCCGCCGACCGGCCCCGGACCCGGCCCGCCGGGCGGCGCGACCCGAGGCGCCCCGCAGGACCCCCGCGGGCCCTGCGGCTCGGCCCGCACCACTGGTTCGCCGAACGCCTCCTGGCGGTGGTCAGCGGCCGCCGCCCGGTCCACTCGCTCCTGGGCCACACCGTCGGCCCCGCCTACCAGCAGCTGGTCACCCTGGCCCCCGAGGACCCCCTGCGCTACCGCCTCCGCCCGGTCATCCGCCAGTGCGGCCGCTTCACCCCGGGCCCGGGCGTCATCGAGGCCTTCGCCCGCATCGCCACGGGCGACCGCGTGACGGCGATGGCCTTCCGCCTCGAACAGGGCCCAGACCTCCGCTGGCGCTGCGCGGCAGTAGAAATCCAGGGCCCCCGCCCATGACCCGCCACACCCTCCAGCCCGGCCGCACCATCCAGCCCGGCCGCACCATCCAGCCCCGCCGCACCATCCAGCCCCGCCGGCGTTTGAGGCGCGGGGCCCGGGGCGGAGCCCCGCTCTTTCACCACCGCCGCACCATCCAGCCCCGCCGGCGTTTGAGGCGCGGGGTCTGGGGCGGAGCCCCGCTCTTTCAGCCCCGCCGGCGTTTGAGGCGCGGGGTCTGGGGCGGAGCCCCAGCAGCGGCGCCGCACCCGCACAACGCGGCCGGGGGGGGGGGGGGGGGGGGGGGGGGGGGGGGGGGGGGGGGGGGGGCAGAGAAAAGAGAGGGGGGGTTTTCGTTGGGGGAAG
>NZ_JBVIFS010000025.1:11349-19295 GCF_055571215.1 Streptomyces sp. NPDC030995 | reverse complement strand
GTCGTTGTGGTGTGGGCGTTTCCCTTTTTCCCTCCCGCGTGGTGGGGGGGGGGGGGGGGGGGGGGGGGCCCCCCCCCCCCCAGCGGCGCCGCACCCGCACAACGCGGCCGGGGCCGGACCCCGCGTACGGTGTCCGGCCCCGGCCGACAGATCAGCAGCCCCAGCGGGGTTACTTCTTGCGGCGACGCCCGCCGGCAGCCTTCTGCGCCTTACGACGCTCCGCCCGCGTCATGCCATCCCCGTCACCCGCACCCGCACCGTCGGACTCGAAGTCGCCCTCGACGACCCCGCCCTCCCCGTCCACCGTCGGCGCCGAGAAGTGCAGCCGGTCCGGCCGCTGCGGAGCGTCCAGCCCCTTCGCGCGGATCTCCGGACGCGTGGCGGTGGCCACGGCCGACTCCTTCGTCAGGGACGGCGCCGCGTCCTGCACCGGAAGCTCCTCGACCTGCTGCTCGACCTGGACCTCCAGGTTGAACAGGTAGCCGACGGACTCCTCCTTGATGCCGTCCTGCATGGCGTTGAACATGTCGAAGCCCTCGCGCTGGTACTCGACCAGCGGGTCCTTCTGGGCCATCGCCCGCAGGCCGATGCCCTCCTGCAGGTAGTCCATCTCGTACAGGTGCTCACGCCACTTGCGGTCGAGCACCGACAGCACCACGCGCCGCTCCAGCTCGCGCATGATGTCGGAGCCGAGCGTCTTCTCGCGCGCCTCGTACTGCTCGTGGATGTCGTCCTTGACGGACTCCGCGATGAACTCGGCGGTGATGCCCGCGCGGTCGCCCGCGGCCTCTTCCAGCTCCTCGATGGTGACCTTCACCGGGTAGAGCTGCCGGAAGGCGTTCCACAGCCGCTCCAGGTCCCACTCCTCGGCGAAGCCCTCGACCGTCTCGGCCGCGATGTACGCGTCGATCGTGTCGTCCATCATGTGGCGCACCTGCTCCTGCAGGTCCTCGCCCTCCAGGACGCGGCGGCGCTCGCCGTAGATGACCTCACGCTGGTTGTTGAGGACCTCGTCGTACTTCAGGACGTTCTTGCGCGTCTCGAAGTTCTGGGTCTCGACCTGCGACTGGGCCGACGCGATCGCGCGCGTCACCATCTTGTTCTCGATCGGCACGTCGTCCGGCACGTTGGCCATCGCCATGACGCGCTCGACCATCTGCGCCTTGAACAGGCGCATCAGGTCGTCGCCCAGCGACAGGTAGAAGCGGGACTCGCCCGGGTCGCCCTGTCGGCCGGAACGGCCGCGCAGCTGGTTGTCGATACGGCGCGACTCGTGGCGCTCGGTGCCCAGCACGTACAGCCCGCCGAGCTCCTTGACCTCCTCGAACTCCGCCTTCACCGCGGCCTCGGCCCGGGTGAGCGCCGCGGGGAGGGCGTGCGCCCACTCCTCGATGTGCTCCTCCGGGTCCAGGCCCTGCTGGCGCAGCTCGGCCTCGGCGAGGTCGTCCGGGTTGCCGCCGAGCTTGATGTCGGTACCGCGGCCGGCCATGTTCGTGGCGACGGTGACGGCGCCGCGGCGGCCGGCCTGGGCGACGATCGTCGCCTCACGGTCGTGCTGCTTGGCGTTGAGCACCTCGTGCGGGATGCCGCGCTTGGAGAGCTGCTGCGAGAGGTACTCGGACTTCTCGACCGACGTCGTACCGACGAGGATCGGCTGGCCCTTCTCGTGCTTCTCCGCGATGTCGTCGACGACGGCGGCGAACTTCGCGACCTCGGTCCGGTAGATCAGGTCCGGCTGGTCCTTGCGGACCATGTCGCGGTTGGTCGGGATCGGGACGACACCGAGCTTGTAGATCTGGTGGAACTCGGCGGCCTCGGTCATGGCCGTACCGGTCATGCCCGACAGCTTCGAGTACAGGCGGAAGAAGTTCTGAAGGGTGATCGTGGCGAGGGTCTGGTTCTCGTCCTTGATGTCCACCCCTTCCTTCGCCTCGATCGCCTGGTGCATGCCCTCGTTGTAGCGGCGGCCGGCGAGGATACGGCCGGTGTGCTCGTCGACGATCATGACTTCGCCGTCGATGACGACGTAGTCCTTGTCGACCTTGAAGAGCTCCTTGGCCTTGATCGCGTTGTTCAGGTAGCCGACGAGCGGGGTGTTCACCGACTCGTAGAGGTTCTCGATGCCGAGCCAGTCCTCGACCTTGGCGACACCGCTCTCGTGGATGGCGACGGTGCGCTTCTTCTCGTCGACCTCGTAGTCGCCGGTCTCCTCGATGCCCTTCAGCGGCTGGCCCGCCTCGCCCTTGGTCAGGCGGGTCACCAGCTTCGCGAAGTCGCCGTACCACTTCGTGGCCTGGTCGGCCGGGCCGGAGATGATCAGCGGGGTACGGGCCTCGTCGACCAGGATCGAGTCGACCTCGTCGACCACGGCGAAGTTGTGGCCGCGCTGGACGAGCTCGTCCTGGGACCACGCCATGTTGTCGCGCAGGTAGTCGAAGCCGAACTCGTTGTTCGTGCCGTAGGTGATGTCGCAGTTGTACTGCTCGCGGCGCTGCGCCGGCGACATGTTCGCCAGGATGCAGCCGACCTCCAGGCCGAGGAACTTGTGCACCCGGCCCATCAGCTCGGAGTCGCGCTCGGCGAGGTAGTCGTTCACCGTGATCAGGTGGACGCCCTTGCCGGACAGCGCGTTCAGGTACGCGGGGAGCGTGCCGACGAGGGTCTTGCCCTCACCGGTCTTCATCTCGGCCACATAGCCGAGGTGCAGCGCGGCGCCACCCATGATCTGGACGTCGTAGTGCCGCTGGCCGAGGACGCGCTTCGCGGCCTCGCGCGTGGTCGCGAAGGCCTCGGGCAGCAGGTCGTCCAGGCTCTCGCCGTCCTGGAAGCGCTGCTTGTACTCGTCCGTGAGCGCACGCAACTCGGCGTCGGAGAGGTTGACGAAGTCCTCTTCGATGGAGTTGACCTGGTCCGCGATGCGGTGCAGTTTGCGCAGGATCTTGCCTTCGCCTGCACGCATGAGCTTGTTGAAGACGGACACCGAGGTTTGTCTCCTTGCCGGTCGGGCCTGAGCACTGTACGTACACGGGCACGGCAGGTGGGACCCACCGCAACGGCCATCGTAAGCGAGGACGTGGCCGCGTCGGGAGGTCCGCCGTTCCCCTGGGGGCACGGGTGCCCGGATTGAGAACGTACGGGGGGCGCCGAAGGTGCCGCTCCCCGGCGAGATTCCCGAAAAGTGTTCGCTCCCCAGGCCCCGACGGCAGCAGAATCCGCTCATGGAGCCCACCACACTCAGCACCGACCGCCTCGTACTGCGCCCCTTCGTCCCCGCCGACGAGGACGAGGTCTACGCGGCCGCCCAGGACCCGGACATCCAGCGCTGGACGCTGGTCCCCTCCCCGTACGAGCGCGAACACGCGCACGCCTTCGTGAACGACATCGTGCCGAACGGCTGGCGCGAGGGCACGGCCCACTCCTTCGCCGTGCGCCTCGGGGCCGAGGGCCCGCTGGTCGCGGCCGTCGGCGTGCACGTCCACGGCCTGGACAGCCACGAGATCGGCTACTGGGCGGCGAAGGAACACCGCGGGCACGGCTACATGACCGAGGCCGTGCTGGCCGTCGCCCGCTGGGCCTTCACCGAGCTGGGCGTCGTACGGCTGGAATGGCGGGCCGAGGTGGGCAACGCGGGCTCGCGCGCCGTGGCCGAGAAGGCCGGCTTCCAAGTCGAGGGCATCCTGCGGGCCGGCATCGAGCAGCGCGGCACCAACCGCGACTGCTGGGTCGGCGCCCTGCTCCCCTCCGACCTCGGGCTGCCCTCGCGACTGCCGTACCTGCCCGCTGTCAGTGGCCGCGCCTAGGCTGCGCACCATGACTTCGCTCTCGCTGTCCGCCGACGAGGCCCGCCGGATCGCCCTGCGCGCGCAGGGCTTCCTCGGGGCGCCCGACCGCCGCGGAGGCGTCCGCGGGATCCTGCGCCACCTGGGCGCCGTACAGCTGGACACCATCTCGGTCCTGGCCCGCTCGCACGAGCTGATCCCGTACGCGCGCCTGGGCGCGGTGGGCCGGGACACCGTGGAGAAGGCCTACTGGTCCGACCGGCACGCCTTCGAGTACTGGTCGCACGCGGCCTGCATCCTCCCCATCGAGGAATGGCCGCATTTCGCCTTCCGCCGCCGGGCCAACCGGGCGCGCGGCCACCGCTGGCACATCCTCCAGGACAAGGAGCGCTCGACGCAGGCGGTCCTGGACCGGCTGAAGGCCGACGGCCCGCTGACCTCCACCGAGCTGGGCGGCGCCAAGAACGGCGGGGAGTGGTTCGAGTGGTCCGAGACCAAGATCGCGGTGGAGTGGCTCCTCGACACCGGCGCGGTGGTGTGCAGCGAGCGCCGCGGCTGGAAGCGGGTCTACGACCTCCCCGAGCGGGCCGTTCCCGACGCGCTGCTCCATGACGACCTGGACGACCGCGAGTGCCTGCGCCGCCTGGTCGCCCTGGCCGGCCAGTCCCTGGGCGTCGGCACCCGCGCCGACATCGCGGACTACCACCGCCTCAAGGGGGACCAGTTCGACGCGGTGATCGCGGACTCCGGGCTGGTCCCGGTCGAGGTGGAAGGCTGGTCCAAGCCGGCCTGGGCCGACCCGTCGGCTCTCGCGACGCCCCCCAGGGGCCGCCACCGCACGACGCTGCTCTCGCCCTTCGACTCCCTGGTGTGGGACCGCCCCCGCACGGAGCGGATCTTCGGTTTCACGCACCGCCTGGAGGCGTACGTTCCCAAGCCCAAGCGGATACACGGGTACTTCGCGATGCCGCTGCTGGCGGGCGGCCTGCTCCAGGGCCGCGTCGACCCGGCCCGCGAGGGCCGCACGCTGGTCGCCCGGCAGCTGTCGCTGACCTCGCCCAAGGCGGCCGGCCCGATGGCGCTCGCCCTGCGGGAGGCGGCGGAGTGGGTCGGCTGCGACGCGGTACGGATCGAGCGCGCCGGCTCCCCCGCGGAAGCGGCGGCCGTCACGGCGGAGCTCGCCGCGATCTAGGGGGCTCACCCCGGCCGCCTAACGGATTTCGAGGATCTTCTCCCGCATCGCGTAGACCACGGCCTCCATCCTGGAGTGCAGCTGCAGCTTCTCCAGGATGTTGCGCACGTGGTTCTTCACGGTGTTCTCGGAGATGAACAACTCCTTCGCGATGTCACGGTTGTTCATGCCCGTGGCCACCAGCTTCAGGACCTCCAGCTCCCGGTCCGTCAGCCGCGGCGCCGGCACCAGCCGCCGCTCGTCGGTCCGCTGGATCATCGACTTGAACTCGGTGAGCAGCTTCGACGCCATCGACGGGCTGATCTGCGACTGGCCGTCCGCCACCGCCCGGATCGCCGTGGCCACCTCGTCCGTCGAGATCTCCTTCAGGAGGTACCCGGTCGCGCCCGCCTTGATCGCGTCGTAGAGGTCCGCCTCCTCGTCGCTGATCGTCAGCATGATGATCTTCGCGGAGGGCGCCACCTCCTTGATCGAGGTGCACGCCTCGATCCCGCCGCGCCGGGGCATCCGTACGTCCATCAGCACGATGTCCGGCAGCAGGTCGGCCGCCTTGTCCACGGCCTCCGCCCCGTCGCCCGCCTCGCCGACGACCTGGATGTCCTCCTCCTGCGCGAGGACGATCTCCAGTCCCCGGCGGAAGAGCGCGTGGTCGTCCACCACGAGCACCCGGATGGGCTCCCCGGCCGGCGACCCGGCGGCCTGCGCCTCGCCGTCCGTCTCACGGCAGCCCGCGCCGTCTTCCCCGCGCACCGGCCCGAAGCTGTCCGCCATCGTTCCTCCCCCTGCATGTGCTCAGCTGCTGGGCCAACCGGTCACGCACCGCCACCGGTTGACTGCCCGCCATGATTCCATGCCCGCACCACGACGCGGGGGGATGCGACTGACCCGCCTGGCGCATACCCGTCATACGGGTGCCCCCGCGGAGGCGCCTGAGCGCACCCCGCAGGGGCAACGAAATGGGTTGGTCAGCCGCCGAGCGCGCCTCCGGCGCCGCCTCGCGGCTCCTCCGAACTGGAGGCACCGTCCGGGTTCACGTGGATGACTCCGTAGTCATAGGCGTGACGTCGGTAGACAACACTGGGCAACTTCGTCTCGGAGTCGACGAACAGATAGAAGTCGTGGCCGACCAGTTCCATCTCGTAGAGGGCCTGGTCGAGCGACATGGGGGCGGCCGAGTGTGTCTTCTCGCGAACGATGAGCGGGCCTTCGCCCTGCACTTCGATGGAACCGATCCGGGTGATCGGAACCCCGTTCGCCTTCTCCTCGGTGACCGGCTGGCCGCTGCCGTTCAGCGACGCGACGCCCGGCACGACGTCGGCGACCTCTGCCGCCGAGAGCCGGCCGTTGCCACGGCGGGTGTAGCGCTTGTCGTGCTGCTTGCGCAGCCGGGCCTCCAGCTTGTCCTGAGCCAGGTCCAGCGCCGCATACGGGTCGGCGGCGGCGGCCTCGGCTCGGATCACCGGGCCCCGCGAACGCAGGGTGATCTCCACGCGGTCGGAACGGTCGGCCTGGCGCGGGTTGTGCTCCTTGGACACCTCGACGTCCAAGCTGATCACCTTGGCGTCGAGCTTCTGGATCCGCTCCGGATTCAGCTTCTCGGCCACGTGCTTGCGGAACCGCTCGGGCACTTCGGTCTTGCGGCCCTTGACGACGATGTCCACGCAGAACTCCGTTCCCGGATAGCTCCGCCCGACGGGGCGAAGCGTCTCCCTTTCGCACCAGACTCCGGTGAAGGCCGGAGCCTCGGACTTGGCGACTTTCACCTCCTCCTCCCCCATCGGCAAGATCTACACCCCACCGACTTCGGAGTCGAGAGACAGCCTCCTGAGTTCCTTACAACCGAACATATCCCTCTATGACGGTTGTCGGCACCCGCTACCGGAACGTACTTCCGGTCACTCGGCTGTTCCCTCTTACAACCTGCAACGATGGGCCTTCCCCACCAGTTCCAAATCTATTCACAGGATTTTCCTCCGGTAGGAGTTGCCGGCCTCGAACGAGGCCGCGGGGGCGGCCACCACCGCCGCCCGCAGGACGGCTCCCGAGCCCCCGCCCGGGCCCCTGGCCAGGCCCGCGGCGCACATCGCCCGGGCCGCCTCCGCCAGCGTCGCCCCGGTGGTGATCACGTCGTCCACGAGCACGATCCGGGCCCCGCCCGTCAGCCGCGCCCCGTCCCGGCACGCCACCAGCGCCCCCGCGAGGTTCTCCCGGCGCTGCCGGGCCCCCAGCCCCGCCTGGTCCGCCACCGCCCGCCGCAGCCGCAGTACGGGCGCCACGCGCGCGGGAACACCGGCCCGCCGCAGCCGACCCGCGGCGGCCAGCGCGATCCTGCGCGCGGGATCGTGCCCGCGCGCCCGGACCTGCCGCCGCGCCGAGGGAACCGGCACCAGGACCACGTCCGCGGGCGCTGACCCCGCGCTGCCCGAACCATCGGCACCGCCCGCACCACCGGCACCGCGCGCCCCACACGTCCCACCCGCCAGCACAGCCGCCGCCAGAGCGCCGCCCAGCGCCCCGGCCAGGGGTAGCGCCCCGCGCTCCTTGTGCGCCAGCAGGAGGGCCCGTACGGCCCCTTCGTAGACGGAGGCGGCCTGTACCACCGGCAGCCCCTCGGGACACGGAGACGGCCGCACCTGCCCCGCCGCGGCCCCGCTCAGCGCGGCCCGGCAGCCGGTGCACAGCAGCACCCGCGGAGCCCCGCAGCCGGCGCAGTCCACCGGCAGGACCAGTCCGGTGAGCTCCCGCCACCACCCGCGCATGCCTCCACACTGACGGGCCGGACCGCGGCCCGCCACTCCTGTGGACAACGCACGGGCCCCGGGTAAGCCCAGGTCAGCCCCGTCGACCCCCATCAGCCCCCGTCAGCCCAGCTCAGCCCGGCTCAGCCCGGCTCAGCCCGGCTCAGCCCGGCTCAGCCCGGCTCAGCCCGGCTCAGCCCGGCTCAGCCCGGCTCAGCCCGGCTCAGCCCGGCTCAG
>NZ_JBVIFS010000025.1:0-11251 GCF_055571215.1 Streptomyces sp. NPDC030995 | reverse complement strand
CGCCCGGGTACACCGGAGCCCGGCCGCCCGCCGCCACCGTGCGCCACTGCGCCCCCGGCGGAAGCCACACGATCCCGTCCTCCTTCGAGTACGCGACCACCGGCTTCGGCTTCGCCTCGTCCTCCGAAGCCGCCACCGCGACCGCGCTCAGCCCGGCGGCCCCGGGCAGGCTCGCCGCGACCATCGAGCCGTCCGCCAGCATGTAGCGGGCCTGCTGGACCCCGCCGCTCTCCCGGCCCACCACGAGCAGCCGGCCGCGCGGCGCCCAGCTCATGGCCGTCACGTCCGCCATCTGCGGGGCCGCCGGGCGCAGCTCGCGCACCGACACCGCCGAGGAGTCCCCCTTGCCGTCGGGCCGTTCGATCCGCCCCACGTACAGGTTCGTGCGGCTGCCCCGCTCCACGAGCAGCGCGATCCGCACCCCGTCGGGGGACGCCTTCAGCGAGATGATCCGCCCGCCGTCCAGCCCGGCCACCTGCACCTTCTCGGGGGTCCCGGCCCCGGCCGGCACCCGCCACAGCCCGAGGCGCTGCGGATCGCGGTCGGCTATCCACAGGTCGCCCGCCGCGTCCCAGCTGGGCGGGGTCAGCGTGTCCGCCTCCTTGACGCCCTTGCCGACGAACACCGGCTGCGGCATGGCCCCGCCGCCCACCAGCGACACGACGTACAGCCCGTGCCCGTCGTCGGAGACCACGGCCGCGCGCCGCTCGTCGTAGGTCACGGCCGCCGAGCCGACCTTGAACGCGGCACTGGCGGCCAGCGGCCCCGGCACCGGCTCGGTCCGGCTCTGCTGGTCCTCGCTGCGGGCGTCCAGCTTCATCCGGACCAGCCGCTTCTCGTTGTCGACGAAGTACTGGAAGTCGGGGATCTTGGGGCGGCCCGCGATCTCGGACGCGCTCACCTCGGTCACCGAGCACAGCGAGGACGACTTGCCGTCGGAGCGCAGCAGTTCGACCTGGTCGAGACGAGAGCCCGTCAGATCCTTTACCGTGTAGAGGAGTTGGGTCGCCATCTTCTTGCACTGCGGCTGCGCGACGTTGTCGGCCTTGTCGTTGAGCGGCACGCGCAGCGTGTTCTGCCCGTCGTACGAAAGGGACTTGGTGCCCTCGCGCAGTTCCGTCCCGGTGGGGAAGCTGGACTCGACGACGGGCCCGAGCCACCTGGACGGCCCGGCGAGCAGCGACTGCACGGTCTGCGTGGTCGGGTCCATCCGCGAGTCCGGGTCGGTGCGCTGGCGCACGTAGACGGGGTCGGCGACGAGCGTGCCGCCCGCGAAGTAGTACTTGTTGACCGGCATGTAGATGCGCTGGAAGTCCGACTCGCTGAGCACGAGACCGGTGGGCGGCGTCGAGATCCGCCACTGCTTGTCGTCGTTCTGGACGAGCTGGAGGAACTCCTCGTACTGCCCGCCGCTGGTCTCCGGCTGGTACGCGCTGCGCTCGTCCACGGTCGCGAGCTTCTTGCCGGTCACCTTCCAGCGGGGCCGGTCGGGGTCCTTCTCGCCGCGGACCGGGGCCCGGTCGAGGCCGGCCGAGAGGACGGTGACGGCGGAGCCGGGCTTCCAGCTCTTCGCCGCGTCCTCGGTGAGGTACTTGCGGGCGGTCTCCAGCTGCGGGTCGTCGCTGGTCATCGCCTCCAGGAAGCCGTCGACGATCTCGGCCGCGCTGGCCCGGTCGGCGGGCGGTACGCCGAACACCCGGACCTGGGAGTCGACGCCCTGCGAGGCCTGCAGCGGGCGGATCTCGCCGTGGTCGGGCATGGAGGCGCAGCCGGCCAGCAGCAGCCCGGCCGCCCCGAAGGCGTACGCCCGTACGGTGCGCAGCCGCCGGCCCCGTGCCCGCACGCCTCCCGGCCGCGCGCCCCCCGCCCGCCCGCTCACGGGCTCAGCGTCCATCGGCATCGGCTCGGTCCTCCTGTTGTGGCTGCTCGGCCGGCCGGGCCACGACCCGGGCCCCGTTCCCCGGCAGGGCGGTCGGGTCGGCGGGCACGGGCAGCGCCCCGGCGACCGGCGACCGCGGCGGTATCGGCGATCGGTCACCGGGCTCGGCGGACGGGCGGTCCGCCGCACGGCCCGCGGCATCGGCGGCGGCCCTGGCCCGGTTGGCCCGGGAGTCCTCGGGCTCCAGCGGGATGGGCGAGCCCCGCAGCGGCTCGTCGGCCGTGCGCGGCAGGGTCAGGCGGAACTGCGAGCCGCCGCCGGGCTCGCCCCAGGCCTGGAGCCAGCCGCCGTGCAGCCGGGCGTCCTCGACGGCGATGGACAGGCCCAGGCCGGTCCCGCCCGTGGTGCGCGCCCGCGCCGGGTCGGCCCGCCAGAAGCGGTTGAAGACGCGGGTGGCCTCGCCGGGCTTCAGCCCGACCCCGTAGTCCCGTACGGCCACGGCGACGGCCCCGCCCGCGGACGCGAGCCGAACCACCACATCGCGGCCCTCGCCGTGCTCCACGGCGTTGACGACGAGGTTGCGCAGCACCCGCTCGACGCGCCGCGAGTCGGCCTCGGCGATGACGGGCTGGGTGTCGCCGAGGACCCGGATCCGCGTGCCCTTGTGCTCCGCGAGCGGCTCCGCCCCGTCGATGACGCGGCGCACGACGTCGCGCAGGTCGATGGGCTCGGCCTCCAGGGCCGCGGCCCCCGCATCGAAGCGGCTGATCTCCAGCAGGTCGGCGAGGAGCGACTCGAACCGGTCGAGCTGCCCGGCGAGCAGTTCGGCGGAGCGCGCGGTGATCGGGTCGAAGTCGACCCGGGCGTCGTGGATGACGTCGGCGGCCATCCGTACCGTCGTCAGCGGGGTCCGCAGCTCGTGCGAGACGTCCGAGACGAAGCGGCGCTGCATCCGGGACAGCTCCTCCAGCTGCTGGATCTTGAGCTGGAGGTTCTGCGCCATCTTGTTGAAAGCCTCACCCAGGCGGGCGATGTCGTCCTCGCCGGTGACCTTCATCCGCTCCTGGAGCCGCCCGGCCGACAAGCGCTCGGCGATCCCGGCGGCCATCCGGACCGGGGTGACCACCTGGCGCACGACGAGCCAGGCGATGCCGCTCAGCAGGACCACGACGAACAGGCCCGCGGTGGCGATGGTGCTCTTGACCAGGGTGAGGGACTCCTCCTCCTGGGTCAGCGGGAAGAGGTAGTACAGGTCGTACGGGTCCCCGTTGATGTCGGTGAGCCGCTTGCCCACGACCAGCGCCGGCTCGGGTTCCTTCTGCTCGGCGCCGCTCGTGTACCGGATCTCCGAGAACGTCTTGAAGGCCCCGGTGGCATGGTCGACCGCCCGGCGCAGCGCCAGCGGGACGCTCGCCGTCGGGTCCACGTTGCCGGAGGCGCGGGCGCCCTTGACGCCCTGCGTGCTGGGCAGCGCCTGCTCACCGGTCCCCGCGCCGAGCGCGACGACCTCGAAGGCGGTCTGGCCGCCACTGGCGAGCTGCTTGACCAGCGAGTTCATCCAGGTACTGGCGTCCCGGCCGACCTTGTTGTCGCTGGCGTCGGGCCCGTCCACCGTCGCGGGCGTGTTGGCCTTCTCCTGCGCGACCGCGAAGCCGCCCGCGGCCTGGCTCTGCGCGGCCTCCTCCTTGGCTTCGAGGAGGCCCCTGCTGACCTGCGCGATGACGACGAAGCCCAGGGCGAGCACCACGGCCAGCGATATCAGCAGGGTGGCGGCCACCACCCGCAGCTGGATGTTGCGCCGCCACAGCCGGACAGCCGGAAGCAGCGGCCGGCGTACGAGACGTACGCACAGCCGCAGCACGGCGCCGCCGGGCGCCCCGTCCTGGAGCAGCCGGCCGAACCGCGAACGCCCCCAGCGGGAACCGCTCCGGCTCCTGCCGGACGTGCCGGACTGCACGTCAGCTGGGTCCGGCCTTGTAGCCGACACCGCGCACCGTCACGACGATCTCGGGGCGCTCCGGGTCCTTCTCCACCTTGGAGCGCAGGCGCTGCACATGCACGTTGACCAGGCGGGTGTCCGCCGCGTGCCGGTAGCCCCAGACCTGCTCCAGCAGCACCTCACGGGTGAACACCTGCCAGGGCTTGCGCGCGAGCGCGACCAGCAGGTCGAACTCGAGCGGGGTCAGGGCGATCGAGGCACCGTCCCGCTTGACCGAGTGCCCGGCCACGTCGATGACGAGGTCACCGATGGCCAGCTGCTCGGGGGCGGGCTCCTCCGACCGGCGCAGACGGGCCCGGATGCGGGCCACCAGCTCCTTCGGCTTGAACGGCTTGACGATGTAGTCGTCGGCCCCGGACTCCAGGCCCACGACGACGTCCACCGTGTCGCTCTTGGCGGTGAGCATGACGATCGGCACGCCGGACTCGGCCCGGATCAGCCTGCACACCTCTATGCCGTCCCGTCCGGGCAGCATGAGGTCGAGCAGCACGAGGTCCGGCTTCGCCTCCCGGAAGGCAGCAAGTGCCTTGTCACCGTCCGCTACGAACGACGGCTCAAAACCTTCTCCACGCAGCACAATGCCGAGCATCTCGGCCAGCGCGGTGTCGTCGTCGACGACAAGGACGCGTCCCTTCATGGTTGACATCATCCCATTAGCTAATCGTTACCTGGCGGTGAGCTGTCCCACAGCCAAAAGGGCTGGAAATCGCCCCTCGGACCTGCGTGGTGATCAGCTCGACCAGTCTCCCCCGGATCCGGGTGACAATTGAAGGTACGGGCTCCCGGGCATCCCAGGGGACTGCTGGTCCATTCGGGGACCTCACGTGGCACGATGGCAGCGACCAGCGCCCCCGCCGCAGCAGGCGCACGTGAAGGAGCGACGATGAACGACTCTCCGGGCTGGGCTACGCCCGGATCCTCTCCGTCCGACGGCGAGCGGCCGGGAACCGACGGCGGCGCTCCACAGCCCCCGCAGCCCGCCGGCGACCCGAAGTGGTCCGCCGAGCAGCCACCGCCCGGCCAGTGGTCCAGCCCGGGCTCCGCGGCCCCCGAGCCCCCGAAGACGCAGCCCCAGCCTCAGCCCCAGCCGGGCACCGGCTGGGAACAGCAGCCCGGCAGCCCGTACGGGCCCCAGCACGGCAGCCCGTACGGGCCCGCCCAGTGGGGCAAGCCCCCGGCCGCCAAGCCCGGTGTGATCCCGCTGCGCCCCATGGACCTCGGCGAGATCCTCGACGGCGCGGTCGCCACCATGCGCTCCCACTGGCGCTCGGTCCTGCCCATCACCCTGGTCGTCGCCACGGTCGTCCAGGTGATCAGCGTGCTCGTACAGAAGTACATGCTGAGCGACCTGGCCCTCGCCTCACCCGAGGACGCCAGCCTCGACGAGCTGCTCAACGACCTCGGCACCACCCTCTCGGTGTCGGTGGTGATCCAGTTCATCCAGCTCCTCGGGACGATCTTCGTCACCGCGCTGCTCACGATGATCTTCAGCCGGGCGGTGCTCGGCCGGGACTCCTCGGTCTCCGACGCCTGGCGCGACGCCCGGCCCCAGCTGCTGCGCCTGATCGGCGTGACCCTGCTGACGGCCCTCGGCGCCCTCCTGCTCGGCGCCGTGCTGATCGCTCCCGGGCTCCTCGCCGACAACATCCCCCTGGCCGTCCTCGGCCTCTTCGTCTGGCTGCCGCTCATCGTCTGGCTGGGGATCAAGTTCAGCCTGGCCTCGCCCGCCCTGATGCTGGAGAAGAGCACCGTCCTCCAGGCCTTCGCCCGCTCCTCGAAGCTGGTCAAGGGCGCCTGGTGGCGCATCTTCGGCATCACGGTCCTGACCGCCGTGATCACCGGATTCGTCGCAGGAGTGATCGTCTTCCCGTTCCAGTTCGGCGGCGCCCTCGCCTTCGGCGGCGGATTCGACTCCATCCTGGACGGCACCGGCGCGACCGCCTGGGGCGTGCTGATCACCGGCGCCATCGGCCTGATCATCGCGCAGACCATCGTCATGCCGATGCAGGCCGGCGTCACCGTCCTCCTCTACGTCGACCAGCGCATCCGCCGCGAGGGCCTCGACCTGGAGCTCGCCCGGGCAGCCGGCCTCGAAAACTACGGCACGACCGGAGGCTGACACACCGATGATGAGCACGGGGGGCCTCATCACCCACGCCACGCCACCGGTGACGACACCGCGCGACCCCGCCCGGGAGGCGGCCGAGCGCGAACTGTCCAAGCCGATGTACCACGAGAACGACCCGAGCCTGCTGAACCGCGCCCTGCGCAAGTTCTTCGACTGGCTCGACGACGCCTTCGGCGCCGCCTCCGGGGCAACCCCCGGAGGCACCGTCGGCCTCGTAGTGATCCTCCTGCTGATCGTCCTGGCCATCGCCGCCCTCTGGTGGCGCCTCGGCTCCCCCCGCAGGACCGCCACCTCCGCCTCCGCCCTCTTCGACGAGGGCATCCGCAGCGCCGCCGACCACCGCACCGCCGCCGACGCCCACGCCGCCGCCGGACGCTGGACCGAAGCCGTCCAGGAACGCATGCGCGCCGTCGTCCGCTCCCTGGAGGAACGCACCCTCCTGGACCCGCGCCCGGGCCGCACCGCCGACGAGGCCGCCGCGGAAGCAGCCGTCTCCCTCCCCGACCACGCCGCGGACCTCCGCGCCGCCGCCCGCGCCTTCGACGACGTCACCTACGGCGGCCGCACCGCCGACGCCGACACGTACGCCCGCCTGCGCACCCTCGACCTCACCCTGGACCGCGCCAAGCCGCTCCTGACGGGACCCACCGCATGACGCCGCACGACGGGCCCACGCCGGAGCGATCCCCACACGGCCCCACACCGGCCGATTCCAACCCGACCGGGAACCTGTCGGGCCTGCCGCACGCGACCGCCGCCGGCCGGTTTCGGCGGGGACGGGTGCGTGCCGGGGCGTCCCCGCAGGGCGCCGAACACAACACCGCCGCACTCTCCGACCCCTCGCCACGTTCGGCGCCCGAGGAGACGCCCCGGCGCGCGCCCGGCCCCGCCGGAACCGGCCTCACCCCCGACCCGGCCCAGGAGGGCAACACCCCCACCGGCCACGCCCGCGCACGCCGAATCCGCCGCGCCCTCACCGCCCTCGGCATCCTCGCCGCAGGCGCGATCCTCCTGGCCGCCCTCGACTCCGGCACCCGCCACGGCTACCTCGACCCCCGCTCCGCCGACCCCTCCGGCAGCCGCGCCGTCGCCGAGCTCCTCAAGGCCCGCGGCGTCACCACCCGCGTCGTCACCACCGCCCGGGAAGCCGCCGACGCCGCCGGCCCCCGCACCACCCTCCTGGTCACCGACCCCGACCGGCTCGGCGCCACCCAGCGCAGCGTCATCCGCTCGGCCATCGACCTCTCCGGCGGCCGCACCGTCCTCCTCGCCCCCAGCGGCCACAGCCTCCCCGACCTGTCCCCCGGGGTCCGCACGAACGGCGACGCCGCCACCGACGAACTCGACCCGGCCTGCACCCTGCCCGCCGCCACCTCCGCCGGCCGCGCGGCCACCGGCGGCGGCCTCCGCTACACCACCACGCCCACCGGGGGAACCGCCTCCACCGGGGGAACCGCCTCCACGGGAGGAACCGCCCCCACGGGAGCCACCGCCCTCCCCCGAGCGACCGCCTGCTACCCCAGCGGCGGCCACCCCACCCTCCTCGTCCTCCCGGCGGGAACCGGCGGCGACACCGTCCTCCTCGGCTCCGAGACGATCCTCCTCAACGAGAGCCTCGCCGAGCAGGGCAACGCCTCCCTCGCCCTCCAACTCCTCGGCTCCCGCCCGGACCTCGTCTGGTACCTGCCGTCCCTCGCGGACACCGACCCCGACGCCGGCCCCTCCGAGGAGAAGAGCCTCTTCGACCTCATCCCGGCCGGCTGGTCCTGGGCCCTGCTCCAGCTCTTCGTCGCCGCCGCCCTCGCCGCCCTCTGGCGCGCCCGCCGACTGGGCCCCCTCGTCACCGAGAAGCTCCCCGTCGCCATCCGCGCCTCCGAGGCCACCGAGGGCCGCGCCCGCCTCTACCGCAAGGCCGGCGCCCGCGACCGGGCCGCCACCGTGCTGCGCGCCGCCACCCGCGAACGCCTGGCCGCACTGGTCGGCGTACCGCACACCCAGGCCCACGACCCCGCCGCACTCGTCGCGGCGGTATCCGCCCGGCTCACGGACGGGTCCGGCGACCTGACCACCCTGCTCTTCGGCCCCACCCCCTCCGACGACGCGGCACTCGTCGCGCTCGCCGACCACCTCGACGCCCTCGAAAGAGAGGTCCGTACGTCATGACGTACCCGGCCACCGAGTCCACGGCTGCGACCGCGGACAGCGCCCGCGCTTCCCTCGAAGCGCTCCGCACCGAGATCGGCAAGGCCGTGGTCGGTCAGGACTCCGCCGTCACCGGTCTCGTCGTCGCGCTCCTGTGCCGCGGCCACGTACTCCTCGAAGGCGTCCCCGGCGTCGCGAAGACCCTCCTGGTACGGGCCCTGGCCGCCTCCCTCGAACTCGACACCAAGCGCGTCCAGTTCACCCCGGACCTGATGCCGAGCGATGTCACCGGCTCGCTCGTCTACGACGCCCGCACCGCCGAGTTCTCCTTCCAGAACGGCCCGGTCTTCACCAACCTCCTCCTCGCGGACGAGATCAACCGGACCCCGCCCAAGACCCAGTCCTCGCTCCTCGAAGCCATGGAGGAGCGCCAGGTCACGGTCGACGGCACCCCGCGCGCGCTCCCGGAGCCCTTCCTCGTCGCCGCCACCATGAACCCGGTCGAGTACGAGGGCACGTACCCCCTGCCGGAAGCCCAGCTGGACCGCTTCCTCCTCAAGCTGACCGTCCCGCTCCCGTCCCGCGAGGACGAGATCGGGGTCCTGACCCGCCACGCCGCCGGCTTCAACCCCCGCGACCTGCACGCCGCGGGCATCCGCCCGGTGGCCGGTCCCGCCCAGCTCGAAGCCGCCCGCGAGGCCGTCGCCAAGGTCTCCGTCTCCCCCGAGATCGCCGGGTACGTCGTCGACATCTGCCGCGCCACCCGCGAATCGCCCTCGCTCACCCTCGGCGTCTCCCCCCGCGGCGCGACCGCCCTGCTGGCCACCTCCCGCGCCTGGGCCTGGCTCACCGGCCGCGACTACGTCACCCCCGACGACGTCAAGGCCCTCTCCCTGCCCACCCTGCGCCACCGCGTCCAGCTGCGCCCGGAAGCCGAAATGGAAGGCGTCACCCCGGACTCGGTCATCTCGGCGATCCTCACCCACGTCCCCGTCCCGCGCTGATGGCCCTCACCGGACGCGCCGCCCTGCTGGCGGCCCTCGGCAGCATCCCCGTCGGCATCCTGGAGCCGAGCTGGACGGGGATGCTCGCGGTCAACGGCCCGCTCGCACTGGCCTGCGCGGTCGACTACGCCCTGGCGGCGCCGGTCGGCGCCCTGCGGCTCACCCGCTCGGGAGCCACCTCGGTCCGCCTCGGCGAACCGGCGGACGTCCACCTCACCGTCACCAATCCCAGCAGCCGCACCCTGCGGGCCCGCGTCCGCGACGCCTGGCCCCCGAGCAGCTGGCTCCCGGGCACCGAAGCGGCCGCGTCACGCCACGAGGTACGGATCCCCGCGGGCGAACGCCGCCGCCTCACCACCCGCCTGCTCCCCACCCGCCGAGGCGACCGCCAGGCCGACCGCGTCACGATCCGCTCGTACGGCCCGCTCGGCCTGCTGGCCCGCCAGGGCACCCACACCGTCCCCTGGACGGTCCGCGTCCTGCCCCCGTTCACGAGCCGCAAGCACCTCCCCTCGCGCCTGGCCCGCCTGCGCGAACTGGACGGCCGTACGAGCGTCCTCACCCGCGGCGAGGGCACCGAGTTCGACAGCCTGCGCGACTACGTCCCCGGCGACGACACCCGCTCCATCGACTGGCGTGCCACCGCCCGCCAGAACAAGGTGGCGGTCCGTACGTGGCGCCCCGAACGCGACCGGCACATCCTGATCTGCCTGGACACCGGCCGCACCTCGGCGGGACGCGTCGGCGACGCCCCCCGCCTGGACTCCGCGATGGACGCGGCCCTGCTCCTGGCCGCCCTGGCCACCCGTGCCGGCGACCGCGTGGACCTCCTGGCCCACGACCGCCGCCCCCGCGCCCAGGTCCAGGCCCGCGCGGCCGCGGACGTCCTCCCGGCCTTCGTGAACGCGATGGCCCCCCTCGAACCGGAACTGGTCGAGACGGACGCCCGCACCCTGGTCTCCACCATCCTCCGCAGCGCCCCGCGCCGGTCCCTGGTGGTCCTTCTGACCAGCCTGGACGCGGCCCCCATCGAAGAGGGCCTGCTCCCCGTACTACCGCGCCTCACCCAGCGCCACACGGTCCTGCTGGCCTCCGTAGCCGATCCGCACGTCGCGGACATGACAACATCTCGCGGCAGTGTGGACGCGGTCTACGAAGCCGCGGCCGGCACCCAGTCCCAGTCCCAGCGCCGCCGCACGGCCGACCAGCTCACCCGCCACGGCGTCCACGTGGTCGACGCCACCCCGGACACCCTGGCCCCGGCCCTGGCCGACGCCTACCTCGCCCTGAAGGCCGCCGGCCGCCTCTAGGAGGTGTCCGACTGGATACGCTGGTCGGGGCACCCACCAGGAGGATCACCGTGGCCGACCTCACCCCCGAGCAGATGCGCCGCATGCACGACTTCGCGGAGCAGCTGGCAGAGCTGGCCGAGCACCAGGAAGACCACTGGAAGGTGCAGACCACCGATGGTCAGATCTTCCTCACGATGATGAGCCCCACGGCTCCCCACGGGCTGAACGTGGTGCGGCTGCGCCGCCAGATCGAGGCCCAGACACCCGAGGTCATGGCCCTCAACGACACGAACATGGGCGATCCGCTCACCGGTCTGACCAAGGTCCCCGCCCTCATGGTCATCGCGGAAGAGGACACCGACGACACGGCGAAGGTCGTCAACGCCCGCGATGTCCTCATGGTGGTGGAGGTCGTCTCCCGCACGAATTCCCTCACCGACATCCGCGACAAGCTGCACGACTACCCGCGGATGGGAGTGCCCCTGTACGTCGTCGTGGACCCCCGCAGGGACAAGAAGACCGTCACAGTGCACAGCGACCCCTCAGAGGGACCCGACGGCACCCGCTACCGCAAAAAGGTCCCCCACGCCTTCGGGGACACCGTCACGGCCGGCCGCTGGACGCTCGACACCAGCAGCCTCAAGAGCTACCCCGCCGACTGGTAGGGAAGGGCGGGGCGGGGCGGAACTGCATCGACGTCAGGCCGGCCGTAAACGCAGAAAAGCCCCGCACCGAACCCATAAGGGCTGGTGCGGGGCTTTCCCACAATGATTGTTCGGCGGCGTCCTACTCTCCCACAGGGTCCCC
>NZ_JBVIFS010000024.1:0-107661 GCF_055571215.1 Streptomyces sp. NPDC030995 | reverse complement strand
GGCTCGTACTGGACGTACCGGCGCGGTCCGACAACGCGGCGAGGTGCCGTGCCGGGGGTCGCGACCCGGTGAACCTTTCCGGTCACAGCACTAGCGCCCGCCCCGCCCCGCCCCCGCCCCCGGGATCGGGGCGGGGCGGGACGGGGCGGGCGTCAACGGCGCGGCGCGCCCCACGGTCACCGGGCGAGCAGCCCCGCACGGTCAACGGGCGAGCAGCACACCCGCGACCGAGGCCGGTACCGGCGCGAGACCGGCCGGCCGGGTGGTGAAGGTGCCCCGGCCCTGGGTCCGGCCGCGCAGCCGGGACGCGTAGCCGAAGAGCTCGGCCAGCGGCACGGCCGCGGTGATCACCGCGGTCGCGGCCTGGGCCGTGGACGCCGAGACCCGGCCGCGACGGGCCGCGAGATCACCCAGTACGCCGCCGACGCCGTCCTCCGGGACGCTCACCACGACCTCCACGACCGGCTCCAGCAGCTCCACCGTGCTCACGCGCAGCGCCTCGCGCAGCGCGAACCGGCCCGCCGCGCGGAACGCCATCTCCGAGGAGTCCTTGGAGTGGGTCGCCCCGTCGGTGAGCGTGACCCGCAGGCCCGTCACCGGGTAGCCGCCGAGGGGGCCCTCGGCGAGGGCGTCCCGGCAGCCGGCCTCCACGGCGCGCGCGTACTCCTGAGGAACGCGGCCCCCGACGACGGTCGACCGGAACTCGAAACTCCCTTCCTCAAGCGGTTCGACATCGATGACGATGTGCGCGAACTGGCCGGCTCCGCCGTCCTGTTTGACGTGCCGGTAGACGAGGCCGGTCACCCCGCGGACGACGGTCTCCCGGTAGGAGACCTGCGGCCGGCCGACGACCACCTCCACCCCGTGGCCGCTGCGGATCTTCTCCACCGCGACCTCCAGGTGCAGTTCGCCCAGCCCCGACAGCACGGTCTGCCCGGTTTCCGCGTCGGACCGCACCACCAGCGACGGGTCCTCCTCGGCGAGCCGCGCCAGTGCCGAGGAGAGCCGGCCCGTGTCGCCGCTGCGCAGGGCCTCGACCGCCACCGACACCACCGGTTCGGCCACCGAGGGCGGTTCGAGGACCAGCGGAGCCCCCGGCGCGCACAGGGTCGTACCGGCCCGCGCGGCCTTCAGCCCGATCACGGCGACGATGTCACCGGCCACCGCCTCCTCCCGTTCCTCGTGCCGGTCGGCCTGCACCCGCAGGATCCGGCCGACCCGCTCCGTACGCCCCGTGGCCGGGTCCAGTACGGACTCGCCCTTGCGCAAGGTGCCCGCGTAGACCCGCAGGTAGGTGAGCCGTCCCGTCGCCGTCGCCGTCACCTTGAAGGCGAGGGCCGCGAACGGCTCCGCCGGGTCGGGGGCGCGCTCCTGCTCCACGCCGCCCACCAGCCCGCGTACCGGAGGCATGTCCACGGGCGACGGCAGGTACGCCAGCACCGCGTCCAGCAGCGGCTCGATCCCGCGGTTGCGGTACGCCGAGCCGCACAGCACCACCACGCCGTCCCCGCGCAGCGTCAGCTCGCGCAGGGCGCGGGCCAGCGTCTGCTCGGACAGTGCCGAGGCGGCGCAGAACTCCTCCAGTGCGTCGGCGTGGAGCTCGGCCACCGTCTCCTCCAGGAGCCGACGGCGCCGGTCCGCCTCCTCCCGCAGCGACTCGGGGACCGGCCCCGTCTCGTACGTGTCGGCGCCGGCGTGCCAGCGCAGCGAACGCATCCGCAGCAGATCGACGACGCCGGTGAACGTGTCCTCCTGCCCGATGGGCAGCTGGACCACCAGCGGTACGGCGCCCAGCCGCTCCCGGATCGAGGCGACCGCGGTGTCGAGGTCGGCGCCCGCCCGGTCCAGCTTGTTGACGAACGCGATCCGCGGCACACCGTGCCGGTCGGCCTGGCGCCACACCGACTCGCTCTGCGGTTCGACCCCGGCGACGGCGTCGAACACCGCGACGGCGCCGTCCAGCACCCGCAGGGAACGCTCGACCTCGTCGGAGAAGTCGACGTGCCCCGGGGTGTCGATCAGGTTGACGCGGTGTCCGCCCCAGGTGCAGCTCACGGCCGCCGCGAAGATGGTGATGCCGCGGTCGCGTTCCTGGGCGTCGAAGTCCGTGACGGTCGTCCCGTTGTGCACCTCGCCCCGCTTGTGGATGGCGCCGGTCGCGAACAGGATGCGTTCGGTGATCGTGGTCTTGCCGGCGTCGACGTGGGCGAGGATGCCCAGATTGCGGACGGCGGTGGGGGAAGTGGTGTCGAGGAGTCGCCCGTTGGCGCGCATGGCCCGAGGCCTTTCGAGTGATGAGGAAGAGGGCGGCGCGATTCCCGGACGCGCCCGCAGCGCCGCCGCCCCGCCCGGAAGGGATCCGGGCGGACGGCGTACGGCGAGCGGGGAAGGACGGGACCCAACAGGCCCCGGAACCTAGAGGGAGGAAACCCCAAGGTGCGTCACGGGCATACGGTGACGGCCGCGCGGCCGGCACCGCGCGCTGCGAGACACCGGGATCACGTCGTACCGGGACGGGGGAGCGAAGACGGCGGTGCGGTGCGTACGCATGGCCGGGCTCCCCTTCTCTTCACTGGACATCAGGTGCGCGGTGCCCTGTCGGCAGCGCGTAGGGCGAGCCTAGCGAGCGGCCCGGCCCGGGGCACGGGATTTTCCGCGTACCCGACGCACCATCAGGCGGATACGGTTAGTGACGATTTGCTACGGTATGTGATGTCCGTGTTCGTGTCCGTCTCCCTGGGAGTCGCCATGTCCATGTTGCTGATCAGAGGGTCCTTCCGGGTGAACGGCGGCGCCAGACCGGACGGCGACACCATCCCGTTCATCCCGGACGACCCGGGTGACTGGAAGCTCGTGCCCGGGGGCGCACCGATCGTGCCCAAGGCGGACGGCCGCGCCAGCGTGCGCCTGGAGGGCGTCGACACGCTGGAGACCCACTACAGCAACGGCAGCTACGGACCGGAGCGTCACCAACCGCTGAAGTTCGCGCACAAGGCCGCCGACGAGCTGCTGACCTGGCTCGGCTTCACCCGCATCCAGCGCCACGCGGACGAGACCGTCACCACCACGCCCGACAGCGTGCCCGGCTTCATCCTCACCCGGGGCGCCGATGCCTACGGCCGGTGCGTGGCCTTCGTCGGTCGCGGGTTCCCGCCCGGATGCAGCGGCTACGAGATCCGCGTCGGCGACGACCTGCTGAGGAAGACCGTCAACCACCACCTGCTCGCGCTCGGACTGGCCTACCCGACCTTCTACGCGGGCCTGCCGTCCGACCTGCGCGGGGTGCTCAAGGCCGCCGCCCTGGAGGCGAGGGGAGCCGTGCCCCCCAAGGGGCTGTGGGCCGAGGACGTGACCGTCAAGGGGGCGAAGGTCACCGACATGTGCTCCATCACCGCCGATGCGGGTGCGGTGATCCTGCCCAAGCTGTTCCGGCGGCTGAAGGACTACCTGGACTTCGATCCCGACAACCTGTCACTGGACTGCTTCCCCGCCTTCCTGGCCGGCGCCGGGGACCAGTTCCGCATCCTGCCGGACGGCGACAACATCACCGGCCTGCACCACGTGGTCGAGATCACCGACGGTCAGACCCTGCGGATGACCCACCCCTGCGAGCAGATCCTCTTCGACGAGAAGTGAGCGGTGTGCCGGATGGCCGACAATCATCCGGAAGCAGCCCGCGCAGGGAGCGCGGGCCGGAGGGGGTACGGGCGTCGTGTGGACCGAACGGAGGCGTCAACGGCGCAGGGAAGGGGCCCTGGCGGCAGCCCACATGGTGAGCATCTTCAGGAACCCGCCCCGGAAGCAGTGGGACACGCTCGCGGTCGCGGCCACCGCCCGGGACGACGAACTCCGCTGGGCGGCCCGCGATGTGGTCGCCGAAGCGGGTCACGCCGTCGCCGCGCACGCCGACCGCTTCGCCGCGTTCGTCGCCCGGCCGCCGGCCGGGACGGGCGCGCACCACATGCAGGACATCCTGCTGGCCCTCGCCGGACTCGGCGACCGGCGCGCCGCACCCCACCTGGGACCCGTGTTCCGGCGCGGACCGTTCTCGCTCGGCTCGTCGGCCCGGCACGCGCCGACCGTCGCCGCGCTTCCCGCCGCCGACCTGCTGCCCGCCATCCGAACGGGGCTGCGCACCCAGCCGGACCGCTACGGCCATGAGGCCGCCATGGCCGTGCTCGCCCTCTGGGGCGCCGACGCCGCTCCCGCGACGCCCGAACTCATCGCCCACCTGCACACCCTCCATGCCCGTCAGGCCGCACGGACGCTCGGCGGGATCGGACCGGCCGCCATGGCCGCGGCCGACCCGCTCGCGGACCTCGCCCTCGGCCGCAGCCGCCCGCTGGACCCCGGAGCCGGCCACGACCTGCCCCGGTGGCACGGCTGCCAGACGGCCGCCTGGGCGCACTGGCGCATCACCGGGGACGACTCGCTGGCCCTCGCCGTATCCGGCGCCGCCGCCCGGGGCGAAGCCGGCCGACTCGTCCTCGGCCACCTGGCCGACCTCGGACCGGCCGCGGCCGTACACGCCGACGCGGTACGCGAACTGCTCGGTTCCCCCGGGGCGTGGACCCGCGCGGCTGCGGCCCACGCCTGGTGGCGGATCACCGGAGAGGCCGCCGAAGCCGTTCCCGCGCTGCTGAGCGCCCTCGAACCGGCCCGGGCCGGCCACCCGGCCTTCCCGACGCTGGACGTCGTACGCCATCTCGGGGCCATCGGTGCTCCGGCCGCGGAGGCCGCGCCCCTCCTGGAAGGGATGCTGGCGGCCGAGCGGCGGACGGTGGGAGCGACCGCGTCGAGCATCCACATCCTGGAGGACGAGGAGCTGCGCCGCGCCCTTGCCGAAGCGCTGGAGCGCCTCCGGAGCTGACCGGCCGGCCCCCTCAGAGCCGATCCGTCAGCGGCAGCCGGAGCACCAGCCGGGCGCCGCCCCGTGCGGAGTCCTCGGCGGTCAGCGTTCCGCCGTGGTGGGCGCTCAAGTCGCGGGCGATGGCCAGGCCCAGACCGGCTCCGCCGTGGTCGCGGCTGCGCGAGTCGTCGAGGCGGGTGAAGCGTTCGAAGATCCGCTCCCGGTCCGCCGCGGGGATACCGGGGCCGTCGTCGACGACCTCCAGCACGGCCGTGCGCGGCCGCGGCCCCTTGGTGGTGCGCAGGGTGACGTCCACGCGCCGAGCGGCGTAGCGCTGCGCGTTGTCCACGAGGTTGGTGACGACCCGGCCGAGCCACAGGGGGCTGGCCGTGACCTCGACACCGGGTTCGAGCCGCACGTGTACGGGGACTTGGTCCCCGAGCCGGCAGTCCACCGCCTCGCGGACCAGGGCGGTCAGGTCCAGCGGGGCGGCCGCCACGGGCTGGGCCGCGTCGATGCGGGCGAGCAGCAGCAGATCGGCCGTGAGGTGCTGGAGCCGTTCGATGTCCTCCAGGGCCCCGCCGATCAGCTCGGGCCACAGTTCCGGGTCGCGGACGGCCAGGGCCACCTCCAGCTGCGTGCGCAGGACGGTGATGGGGCTGCGCAGTTCGTGCGAGGCGTCGGCGATGAACTGCCGCTGGCGGATTCCGGACGCCTCCAGCCGGTCCAGGGTGGCGTTCATGGTCTCGGCCAGCCGGGCCACCTCGTCGTGCGTGGCAGGCACCGGCACCCGGCGGTGCAGGTCGCGGTCGGAAATCTCGGCGACCTCGGCGCGGATCTCCTCCACCGGCCGCAGCGCGTGGCCGGTGACCCGCCAGGTCACCAGGGCGACGGTGGCCAGCAGCAGGGGCATGCCGATGACGAGGGCCGCGGTGGTGGTGTCGTCGGCGGCGTCCACGTCCCGCAGCGAGGCTCCGGCGTAGACGGTGGCCATGCCGTCCGGGGTGTCGGTGATGACCTGGACGACCCGCTGGCGGTGCCCCTCGCCGAGCGGACGGACCTTCCAGGTGTGGAAACGAGTGCCCGGCGCCCCGGGGGCGGGCGGCGGGAAGGCGGGCACGCCGATCAGATTGGGGCTGGCGAACAGGACCCGGCCGTCCGCGCTCACCACCTGCACGAATTCGACACCGCGGCCGGGCGGGCGTACGCGCCCCAGCTTCCCGGCGGCGGCGAGCTGAGCCACCGTCTCGGCCTGCCGCCGGGCGTCGTTCTCCGCGTTGCGGAGCAGATTGGCTTCGAGCAGCCCGAGCAGGGCGAAGGAGGCCAGCGCCAGGGCCGCGGCCACCACCACGCTGGCGCCGACGGTGGCCCGCGCCCGTACGGTGGTCGGCCACATCCGCCGCAGCGCCGGCCACCGGCGCAAGACCGCGCCCGAGGCCGCGCCCAGGGCGGCGCCCGTGCGGCGGGGCAGGCCCGGCCGCTCAGCCACCGTCGACCGCCAGCCGGTATCCGGCTCCCCGTACGGTCTCCAGCGCGGCGCGGCCGAACGGAGCGTCTATCTTGCGGCGTACGGCGCTGACGTGGACCTCGACGACATTGGGATCGCCGTCGAAGGCGCTGTCCCACACCTGTTCCAGGATGTCCCGTTTGGGCACCACCTCGCCCGAGCGCCGGGCCAGGTACTCCAGCACCGCGAACTCCCGCGCGGTCAGCCGGATCTCCGTACCGCCCCGCGAGCAGGAGTGCCGGGCGGGGTCGAGCAGCAGGTCCCCGAACTGCATCACCTGGGGGCGCCGGCGGCCCGTACGCCGCCCGAGCGCGCGCAGCCGGGCGACCAGGACGAGATAGGAGAACGGCTTGGACAGGAAGTCGTCGGCGCCGGTGTCCAGGGCCTCGGCCTCGTCGTACTCGCCGTCCTTCGCCGTGAGCATCAGGATCCCCGACTCGTTGCCGGCCGCGCGCAGCTTCGCGCAGACCCGGTAGCCGTTCAGCCCGGGCAGCATGATGTCGAGCACGATCAGGTCGTAGTCGTGCTCCGTCGCCAGCCACAGGCCCTGGGGCCCGTCGTGGGCCACGTCCACCGAGAACCCCTCCGACTGCAGCCCTCGCTGCAGGGCCACCGCCAGCCGACGTTCGTCCTCCACCACCAGTACGCGCATGCCGAACAGGATCTCAGGGCCGCCCGGCGGTCGGCTGAAGAGGTCTTCAGGTGGCTTCAGCGGGGCTTCAGCATCCGCTCAGCATCCTCTGGAACGAGCCGGGCGCAGCGCCCGGTTGTCCTGAGGAGTGCTGGTATGTCTGAATCCATCCCGCCGTACCCGTCCGAGCAGCCCGAGAACGCCCCGGGGCCCGGAAACCGCAAGCGGGCGGCTCTGGGCCGCCTGGTGCCCCGCAGCAGGACCGCCCGATGGGTGGCGGCGGGCGCGGTCGTGGTGGTCGTGGGCGGGGGAGTGGCCGTCGCCGTGGCCGACCACCACCACGACCACCACCGGGCGGACCGCGGGCCGCACGTCCTCTGGGCGGAGCCCGGCCACGGTGGCGCGGCCAAGCGCGCGCCGCAGGGCATGCAGCCGCAGCACGAGCGCAAGCAGGGCGACCTCGACGAGCGGGCGGTCCCCAAGCTCCGCGAGGGGCTCGGCCGCCCCGACGGCGGCGCCGGCCGCGAGGACCTCCCCAAGGGAGGACAGGCGCCCGCGCCGCTGCCCTCCCTGGCCATCGGCGAGGCGGCCGACAAGGCCGCCGCGGCGGTGACGGGCGGAAAGGTGGAGAGCCTGCGCGCGGTCGCCCAGGACGGCGGCGGCAGCGCCTGGCTGGCCGTGGTCCTCGGCCCGGACGGCGTCCGGCACGCGGTCACCGTGTCCGCCGACGGCACGGTCACCAGCAACACCCCGGTGGGCCGGTCCCAGCACTAGTGCTGTGACCGGAAAGGTTCACCGGGTCGCGGCCCCCGGCACGGCACCTCGCCGCGTTGTCGGACCGCGCTGGTACGTCCAGTACGAGCCGCAGTCCTCCGCCTTGCGATGTGTCCCCTAGGCCCTGCGGGCCTGGGGAGGCCCCATGGCACCGGACGCCGCGACCCGGCAAACCTTTCCGGTCACAGCACTAGGGAGTCATGGCCTGGCCCCCGATGTTGGGGGTCCCGGCGAGTTGGCCCTGCCACCAGGCGGCCATCCCGCGGCCGTCCATGGCCGCCCAGGACGGGGTCTGTTCGACCTGGGCCCGGCCCAGCCGGCGGGCCAGCGCGACCAGCTCCCGTCCGGCGGCCCCGCGGGAGTCCTGGTAGCCGCGCAGCAGCTCCTCGACGGAGTCGCAGCGGCGCCAGCCGTCGGCGAGGGCGGTGGCGTCCTGGAGGGCCTTGGCCGCGCCGCTCGTGGTGTGCGGGCGTACGACACTGGCCGCGTCCCCCGCGAGCAGCAGTCGGCCCGTGGCGATGCGCGTGGCCTCCAGGTCGTAGATGGGCTGGACGAAGGTCTCCGCCGGGTCCGTCAGCGCGAGCGCCCGCCCCCAGTACGGCGGGAACTCCCGGTCGAGCAACGAGGCCAGGTGCCGAGCCAGTTCAGGGGTCAGGCCGCCCGGTGGAAAGCTCGTGGGGTCGTCGAAGCGCAGGTGTCCCTCCCGCGGCGGAGGAGCGTAGAGCACCCAGTTCACGCGAGGCCCGTCCGGCCCCGGGATGCGGTAGATGACGCACGAACCGCCCGGGAAGCACACCGTGGTCACCGCCGCGGGCACCGGGTCCACACCGCCGTCGAGCCCCGCCGGCAGCGCCGCGTCGAAGTTCCCGCGCCAGCACACGTACCCCGCGTAGTGCGGCCGGGAGTCCGGGCAGACCGCCGCGCGCACCACCGACCGGTACCCGTCGGCGCCGACGACCAGGTCGAACCGCAGGGCCGCGCCACCCGCGAGGCGTAGCACGGCGCCCGCCGCCCCGGTCTCCTCGATGCCCGTCACGGCCTCCCCCTGCCGGTAGACCACCGAGTCCGGCACCGACTCCCGCAGACCGCGCCAGAGCAGGCCCCAGTGGTAGGAGCGGAAGGGGAACGGCTGCTCCCAGATCACCCGCCCACCCGCCCCGTCGGCGTCGTCCCGGACCACCCAGCGGCGCTGCTCCAGCCGGTGCGCCGCGATGCCCTCGGGCAGCGCCCCGCTCGCGCGGAGCTCCCCGGCCCGCTCGTCGTGGATGCACAGCCCGACGCCCCGGTCCTGGAGCCGTCCGCGCGTGCGCTCCAGGACCACGACCTCACCGGCGCCCGCTCGCGCCGCCGCCGTGGCGATGGCGCAGCCCGCGATGCTCCCGCCGACCACCGCAACCGTTCCGCCCCGCATGACCGCCTCCTGCCGAATCACCTTGCACGTGACCGATGTTCTGGCGCGTGCCAGGTTACTGAGTCCGCGCCGGCGGGGTGGGGAGCGCGGAGCCCTGCAGGGCCAGCGCGGTGAGCACGACCAGCGCGTCGGTCCAGCCCAAGGGGGCGACCGAGGACGGCAACCCGGCCCCGTTCACGGTTTCGGGAAGCTCGCCCAGCCCGTTCCGCTTGGACAGCACCCAGTCGAGCACCCTCCCCGCCTTCGCCTGCTCGCCCGTACCGGACCAGGCGAGGGCGAAGAAGGAGGTGCTGGCCGTCCAGGTGTACGAACCCCAGCTGAAGGAGGGGTCGTTGCCGGGCGAGACTCCGCCGTTGGGCAGCAGCAGCGCCCGGTAGGTGGAGTCCAGCGCCTCCCCGAGACCGGGCGGGGCGGCGTTGAACGGCGGCGCCATGAACGCCACCGCGCTGTCCCGGCCGTGCTCGCCGTCGACGGTCCGCTGGTATCCGAGCGGGGCGAAGGCGGTGGCGATCCCGGCGGACAGCCGCCGGGCCGCGTCGCCCCAGCGCGTCGCGTCCTCGTCCATGCCCAGCCGGGCGGCCAGGTCGGCCGAGGAATTGAGCCCGGCCAGCAGGGGAGCGGCGGTCCCGATGTTGGCGCTGGTCGTGTCCAGCTCCCAGTAGTCCGGGGAGGCCGGAGGCAGCCCGTCCGGGCCCAGCGAGCGCGCGGCGTAGTCGGCCGCCTTGCGCACCATCGGGTAGAGCCGGCGCAGCCGTTCGTCCCGTCCGCCGGGCGGCGCCGCCCGGTACCACTGCCAAGTGGCCCAGGGTACCCAGCCATTGCCGTCCAACTGCCACTTCCGCGCGTCCGGCGGCCCGCTGCCGTCCAGCTCGGTACGGGCCTCCCAGGTCCCGTCGGGCCGCTGGGTGAGCGCGTCGTAGCCCAGGATCCGGTACGCCTCCTCGTCGTGCCCGGTGGCGGCGAACGCGGCCGCGGCGAACGCGCCGTCCCGGGGCCAGGAGTACTCCCAGGCCGGCGACCACCCCGCGGCGAAAGCGCCGTTGGGCTTGAGCAGCGCCCGCATCGCCAGCAGGGCGCGCTGCGCCGCGGCCCGCTGCACCGGGGTGGCCCCCGGCACCTCGCCCGCGGCCAGCCACGCGCGGCTCTCCTCGACCTGCGCCGAGGCGCCCGGGTCGTCCGCCGCGACCACGGCCGACGCCGAGGCCCCGTCGGGCAGGTACCGCCACCGGCCGGAGGGCAGGCGCAGCACGTTGCTGCCCTCGACGTAGGAGGCGCCCACGGCGAAGGAGGGCAGGACGGCCTCGGTGCCCACCCGGTTGGTCAGCAGGCCCGACGTACGGGCCGCGAGCGCGGAGGCGGGCACGTAGCACGGCTCGGTCTCCCCGCAGCGCTCGCTGCCCGTGGGATTGACGTGGAAGGCCAGCCGGGAGTCGTAGGCATGCCAACCGCCCCAGTACGCCACGTCGTAGTTCCAGCTGGTCAGCGAGCCGGGTACGGACCGCACCGTGCCGTACCAGGCGATCGGCTTGCTCTCCGTGGTGGTCGCCTGGACGAACAGGTAGTACGTCGTGCCCGCGGTGACGGCGGCGCTGACCGGGAATTCGACCCAGCCGGCACCGGCGCCGCCCAGCGCGGCGAGGTTGAGGGTCTTCGAGGCGATCACCGACCCCGCGTCCGCCCGGACCCGGCGGACCTGGACGGTCACGGTGCCCGTGGCCGCGCCGCTGCCCAGCCAGACACTCACCCGGGAGAGCCGGGTGTCGTTCACCGTGAACGCCTGGGCCGCCGCGTTGTCGGTGGACTTCACGCTGAACAGCGCGGTCTCGTGGCGGACCTGGCCGTCGTAGGGCACGGCGGCCGCGGCGTCCGGGACCGCGGCGTCCGGGACCGGGGCGTCCGGGCCCGCGGCGGGCACACCGGTCAGCGCCAAGGAGAGCAGGGCGGGCAGCAGGGTCCTCGCAAACGCCATTCGGATACAGGCCCTTCCTACTCGACGGGCGCGCGGGCGGGAAATGCCGGGGCGCCGAAAGCTGGACCCAACATGCAGGCATCCGGCCCCGGGGGAGGGGGAGTCGGGACGCGTACCACCGGATGGGGCCGTATCGACATCCGATCGTGTGACAGAAACAGCGGCACCGAGGGTGTGCCGGGGGCGTGCGCGGGCGGACTGGGGCGCGCGGGAAAGCGGATGCGCTTCCTTCTGAAGATTCTTACGGACCGGCTTGCACGATCGGGCTCGTTTTCCGATGGGGTGGTGAGTGGGAGCGCTTGGTGCTCCTTGGCTGCTGGTCCGGGGGCAGGCATGCCGCTTACGCATAGTCCACTTGGAAGGTTTCGCGCCGACGTGAATGTTGCCGAAATGGTCGCCCTCGCGCTGTTAGTCACCACCGCGGTCCGTTTTCTCGTAATCAAGGTCCCCGCCGCCCCCATGGGCGGCGAAGAACAGCCGTGGGGGAGCGTATGAGCGAAGGAGAATTCGACCCATCGGGGGACCAGGCGGTCTCCAGCGAGCTGGCCGGCGTGCTGCCGGTGGAGTTCACCGCTTTCCACTCCCAGCAGCATCGCGCCTATCTGCGCTACGCCCACCTGCAACTCGGGAACCCCAAGGACGCCGAAGAGGTCGTCGACGACGTCTTCACCTTCCTGCTGAAGGTGTGGCGCCAGGCGCTCAAGGAGGCGAGCCTCCACGGCTTCGCGTGGGCGGTGCTGCGCGAGCACGTCGAGCGGCGGCTGGCGGTCCTGGGCCGCCAGGTGGCCATGGTGGAGACCGCCTGGTTCGCCGCGCTGCGCCGTTCCTCGCGCGAGCGGCTGGAGCTGCTGGAGTCGAAGCTCGGCCTGTACGCGGCGATCGCCGGCCTCTCGGAGCGGCAGTACGACGTGGTGCTGCTGGCCTTCCTCCTGGGGAACGACTCCGACACGGTCGCCCGGATGATGGGGATCTCCCCCGCGACGGTCCGTTCGCACATCCGCGGCGCCCGCCGAACGCTGTCCCGCAAGCTCGGGGTGGACTGGATCCCCGGAGAGGAGAAGGACCAGTGAGCGACATGCCCTGTGACCGCGACATGCCGCTGTGCGAATTGGACGCGGCCCTGGAGGACGCGACGGTGCTCGCGGAGGAGTACGCCGGATACGACGAGGGCGCGGCCCGGCGCCGCATCGCCCGCCGGATCGTCGCCGACCGCGCCCGCACGGCGACCGGAACCACCGGCGGCGCGCCCTTGCCGGCCCGCGGCCACGCCGGGGCCGGGTCGGCCGCCACCGACGACCTCGTCCTCGACGCCGCCTGCCACGTACGGGCCGCCCGCGGCCTGGACGACCTCACCTGGTCCCTCGTGGAGAGCCGGGCCTTCGCCGAAATCGCCCTGGACGCCGAGTCCTGGCCCCACGGCGCGGATTCGGCCCTGCTGTTCGGCTGCCTGCTGCACCTGGCGGACCGGATCGAGGGCGCGCAGTTCTGGTTCCAGTACGCCGCCGGGGCGGGCTCGCAGACCGCGGCCCGCTGCCTCTACCTCCACCACCTGTCCCGCGCCGAGGTCGCGACCGCCCGCTACTGGAAGCGCCAGGCCCGGACCCTGCCCGCCGACGAACACCTGCCGACCCTGCCGCAGATCCCGGAGCGCCTCGAAGAGGCCCTCGGGGCCTCGGTCATCTGGACGACCCCGCCCATCACCACCCAGGACCTGACCGCCCTCACCGGCGGCCCGGGCCGGGGCGGGCGGCCCCCCGTCCGACTCCCCGCGCGCCTGCGCCAGGCCCTCATGGCACGCCCCCGGAAGGAACACCCCGACCTGGGGGAGGTCGTCACCCCCGGCCCGCAGCTCGCGGTCGCCGTCGCACAGAACGCACGGCTCAACCCGCGGCACCTGACGGACGAGGCGAGCGCGTGGGCGCTCGAAGCACTCAAACAGCCACACCTGATCCACGCCGCCCGTAAGGCCCCCGAGGGACGCCCGGCACCCGCCGCGCTGGAATCCGTCCACCAGGCCCTGCGCGTACTGGAAGTCATCAACCGCTACTCGGGCGGCGTGAACCTGACACAGATCGCCCGCGAAACGAAGCTGCCGCAGCTGGTCCTCGCCAGGGCCATGGAGCAGCTGATCCGCGCGAACCTGGCCACCCCGATCGGAGCGGACGCCTACGTAGCCGGCAACGCCCTGCTGCTGACCGAAGCGGCCGGCGGAGACGGACGCGGGCATCTGCGCGAGACCCTCGCCTGGGTGAGGGACGCGGTCGGCGCCGCCGTCTACGTCGCCCGCTACACCGACGGCGAGGTCTCCATCACCCAGTACGCCGACGGCCCGGCCACCCCGGTGGTCGAGGAGTGGGTGGACTTCCGCGCCGCGGCCCACGCCTCCGCGGTGGGCAAAGCCCTGCTGACCCAACTCGACTACGACGACCGCAAGGACCACTTGTCCCGCCACCAGCTGACCCGCTTCACGCCCCACACCCTCGCCAGCCAGCAGGCCCTCTTCCATCAGCTCGACACCCGCCCGCCCAACGCCCCCCTCCTCGACCTGCAGGAGTACGCGCTCGGCACGGTGTGCGCGGCAGTGCCGATCACCGCGGGACCGAACGCGGAATGCGTGGCCCTGTCCATCCCGGTCCCCGACCCCGGCCGGTTGAAGCAGGCCGCCCGGATCCTGCAGAGCGAGGCGGCCGCGGTCTTACTGGCTCTGATCGTCGCCGGCAGTACCCATCCCACGGCACGCGAGCCGGAGAGCGGCATCCTGTCCACCACCGTCTAGACCGGGCCCGCCGCACACGGGGTGCGGCGGGCCCGTTCCGGACAGGCCCGGCAAACCTTTCCGGTTACAGCACTAGAAGGAGCGCAGCGGCGCTCCTTCGCGCACGCACTGTTCACGGATCCGCCCGCCGGCATCCGTGAACGCCGGCAGATCACCCTCCGAGACGGCTCGCTCCAGATCCTTCAACGCCGTCGCCAGTACGAGGTTCCCGCCGTCGGTGGCGAGCCGTACGGCCTCGAACACCCCGGCGTTGCGGTTCGCGCTGCTCATCGAGTCCCCGGCGCCCATCACCTCGTCGAACTTCGCACAGGCAGGGGCAGCGCCGGAAGGAGGCTCGGCCCTGCCCGTGGCCGTCGTCGTACCGACCGCCAGCCCTGCGGTCACCACGGCGACGGCCAGCACGGTCGCCAGTCCCAGGACCACCCGCTCCACCCGGGAGACCGGCACGGACACCGGCGGCGGCCCGGCGGTACGACGTCGCGCCCACCACGCCCCGGCCACCGCCGCCGCCCCGGCCCCCACGACGGCGCTCGCCGCGCCCGCCACCACCACCCGTAGCAAGGTGTCGCGTACGAAGGAGACCTGCAGGCCCGCCGCACAGGGTCCGGGCACCAGCGCGAACACGTCCCAGCAGCCGCCCACCACGGTCGCGCCGAAGACGGCCGCCGTCGTCAGGCAGCCGGTGACGAAGGCCGCCATGAGCGCGAAGAGGACCGCGACCCGCCCGTGGGCCCGGTACAGACCCGCCGTGACGACCAGCGCCACGAGGCCCTGGACCGCCACGGCGGCGGCGATGTGCCAGTGGCCGAACGCCAGTGCGTAGCCGTCCTGGCGCCGCAGCTCCTCGGCCAGGCTCACGTGCACCAGCGCCCGGATCCCGAGGACGACGGCGGCGAAACCGGCGGAACCGACGAGTGACGTGACGACGACCCACCGGACCCAGCGGGACGACGGCCCGGCCGCCCGACGGCGCCACAGCGAGGCGAGCGGAAGGACCCAGAGCATGACGGCGGCCAGCGCGGCGGGAGTCCACCGGTAGAAGAGGTGAGCCAGGGGGTGTTCCAGCGCCGCCCACGGCCAGAACGGCTCCAGCGGAGCGACCGCCGCGATGGCCTGGTGGTCGGCACGCGCCCCGTCATTGATGACGCCGAGCCCGTTGGCGAACTCGTACAGCAGCAGCCACCAGCCCAGCAGAACGGCCAACGGGACCACCGCCGCCGCCAAGGCCACGAGCCAGGCCCGGCCCGCAGGGCGGCCGCCGGGGGCGAGCCAGAGCGTCGCACCCTGCACGATCCACCAGAAGAGCAGCACGACCAGAAGACAGAGCACCACCGACCACACCGCCGCCGCGCCGACCGGAACGGGCACCCCGTCCGCCTGCAGGATACCGTTCTGCGCCGACACGAGCCGGCCGACCACGAATCCGGCGGCCAGCCCGACGGCAGGCAGGACCGTCCGAGGGCGGCCCCCTCCGGCGTGCGCCGCGCCGCTCCTCGCCCACAGGGTCGCGCGCCACAGTTCGGTGCCGACGACGGCGACGACGGCCGGGGCGAGCACCAGGGCCACCATCCAGCGCGAGTCGAGAGGGGCCTGGTGGTCGAAGCCGAGCCAGAGCAGCGCATGCAGCCCGGTGGCCGTGATCGTCGTTGCCAGCCCGACCGCGAAACAGGCGCCGAAGCCGAGGCGGAACTGCGCGACCGGCTCTTCGAGTTCGGCGGCGCGCCGTTTCGCCCCGGGGTGCAGGCGCAGCGGTCCCCACGACCGTACGGGCCCGCGCGGGGCCGCTGAGGGGGCGTTCAGCAACCTCAGCAGCCCGGCCCGCGCGTCGCCGCCGAAGGACGCGGCGCGGGCGTCGGCAGCGAACTCGCGCACTCGCAGGACCGACGTGGCCGTGAAGTGGACCAGGGCGACGAGCACGGCCGCCCGCCACGCCACTCCGAGGACTTCTCGCGCGTCCATCCCGGCCAGGGCCACTCCCAGCGGGACCAGACCGAGGGGGACGAACGCCACGGCCAGTGCGATCGTCAGGTAGGTGATGTCGACGTCCTTGTTGCGCAGGTGCCCGAGCTCGTGCAGCACGATCGTCCGCAGTAGTTCCGGGTCCTGCCGGCCCTTCTTGAGCAGTCCCTCGTTCAACCGCACGCGGTAGTCACCGGCCCGCCCGAAGGTGATCGCCGACACGTCAGGGCGGCCCATGGCCACGAGGAAGCGCGGTGACCTGCGCAACCCGGCCTCCGCCACCAGCGATTCGAGGAGAGCCTGCAACGCCGCGTCCTCCGGGTCCTCCTCCGGTTCGAGGGGCGCCAGCCCTTCCCGCCACATCCGCAGCGACGGGAGGGCCAGGTAGAGGAGCAGGGCGACGAGGGCCAGCAGGGCCAGGCCCGCCAGGATCCAAGGGGCCGTTTCCCGTTCGAGGGCTGCCGTGCAGGAGAGCACACCCCGGGCGTAGGCGTCGGGATCCGTGACCGGGGCCACCTGTGGCGGCGCCGCGATGCACCTCTGGTGGTCGGCGAGGGCATCGTCGGCGCCGGGGGCCACCGCGTAGTAGAGCAGGTCGTAGATGAAGGCAGAGGTCCCGATCAGCGCGGTGATGAGCAGGACGAAACGGAACTTCACTCCGTACGGGAGAGCGAAGGGATCGAGGGACGCGGACGGGACGTGCGGATGGTTCGAGGACAAGGTCTCGACCCCTCTCGGTGGCGCACGCCCCGTACCGGTCAGGGCGTCAGTGTGTCGACCAGTGCGTTCGCCAGCTGCAGGGCGAGCACCTCGTCCAGGCCCAGCTCCAGCCCCGTGCGCTGAGCGACTGCGTGGACGTGGCCGAGCTGCTCGGTGGACAGCGGGATTTCGGGGGCGGGCGCGGGGGAGGTGGTGGGCGCGGGCGTCGGCACCGGCGCGGGTGCATCGGTTGCGGCGGCCGGCACCTCCGCCGCTGTCCCCGCCGGTGTCTCGTCGGCGGCCGGCTCGGGCCGCCCCAGCACCCGCCGGAGCAGCCGCCTGACCCCCTCCTGGCTACGGTCGGCGGCGGTGGTGGCCAGGGACTGGGCGAGGGAGGTCAGCACCCCCTGAACGACGGCGAGGACGAAGGGGGCCACGGCCACGACCACCTCACCCGCACCCCAGCCCATCGGCTCGTCCTTCGGCTTGGCGCGGAGGCTCTTGCGCGCGGCCTTGAGCTCCTTCTCGGGATCCCGGAAGTAGGCCTTGCTCTGGCGCCGGAACACCGAGAGCTCCCCGGGAACCGCCCGTTCCACCACGGCCCGAGCGATGTCGTGGACCAGGTCCTCGTCCACGAAGCCGGACCCTGCGACGTCCTTGCCCATGAGTGCGTCCCTCCCGAGTGTGGAGCCCCGGTCCCTTCCGGTTCCGCTCCTGGCCGACTCAGCCTCCGCTGATCTGGCGTACGTAACTGACCCCGTCCAGCATCAGGCTCTCGAACGTGTATCCGTAGCCCGCGTCGAATTTCTCGATCGACCAGTGAGCGTAGGAAATCGAACCGCCCTCGACATGAAGGGTCATGGACGATCCGTTGACGACGGCCGGGCCCCTGCGGACCTGGCGGTTGTTGTAGTACAGCTCGACATTGCCGGCGGCGGTGAAGACGATCGTGTCGAGGCGTGCGGATCCGACCCCGTCCCCATCCCATTCGCCCACCAATTCCCGCGGGACTCTGCCCCGGGGGAGAGTGGGCGATGGGGGAATTGGTTTCGGAGTGAAGGAGAATGTGGGGGAGGGGGCAGGGGTGGTGGGGGCTGCCGTGGTCGGATCGGGCCTGCTGGGTGAGGGTGTGGGCGACTCGGTCGGCTCGTCGGTCGGGGTCGGTGACGTGGACGTCTCCGGCGGGTCGAACGGTGGATCCGGATTGTCGCAACCCGCGAGGAGCGCCGCGGCCAGGACCGCCACCGCGACTTTTCGTGCACCCGGAAAGCTCATGGCTCAACCCCCCGATTCCATGGTGTAACCCTCTGTAAGGGTAGCCCTGATGGAACTCTCCGAGGAAAGATTTTCCAATAAGCGGTCAAATCCGTTCACGGATGACCGTCTTAGGGGCAGATGAATCGGTGAATTCTTCACCTCGATCCATCAGAGCCGCGCACGGGGTGCCCGGACGGTCCGGATGCGGGTCCCGGCCCGCCGTGGGATAACGGCACCATGGCAGCGTCCCCCACGGCCCTGGCCGCAGAAATCAAGATCAGCTTCGCCGGTGCGGAGGCCGAGGCGGCCTTCGACGCCCTGGCGCTCGACCGCGATGAGGCGCGCCGCCGCGCGATCCACTTCTGGGACCGGCCGCGGAAGTCGGCCGGCGACGGGGTCTCGCTGCCCCTTCTGGACCTGGGAGTCATCCTGCGCCTGCGCCGGGATCACGACGAGGACGGGTCCAAACGCAAGGCGGACATGACCGTCAAGCTGCGGCCCGCTCCCGCGCTGCCGTCCGAGTGGCAGAAGGACCGCGAGGGCGAGGACTGGGAGTTCACCGTCGAGCAGGATCGGACCGGCCCGGCGTTCGCTCCCGTGGTGTCGGCCTCGCTGGAGGCCGAGCGGAAGTTCGGATCGGCGGTCGACGCGGAGGGCGGCACGCTCGACCACATGCTCATCGAGGAGCAGCTGGAACTGCTGGACGCCGTAGGGGTGACCGAGGACCACCTGGAGGATCTGACGGCGCTCGGCCCCGTGCGCGCCGCCAAGTGGAAGCAGGACTGGGACGGGATCCCCGGCACCGTGGCGATCGAGGAATGGGCCACCGCCCAAGAGCTGCGCTTCCTGGAAGTCTCGGTGCGCGCCGACCTCGCCGATGCGGCCGAGGTCCAGCAGCTCCTCGTACGGGCCCTGCGGGAGCGGGAGATCACCCCGCCGCAGTTCGGTGAGGCCAAGACCCTGGCCGTGATGACCGCCCTCGCCCGCGAATTGCGGCTCTGACCACCGCGGCTCGACGCGAAGAGCAGGACGTTCACGCCGGATTCACCTTGCCCGCCGATGCTCGGCGCCATGGCCCTCAGTAGACGAGCACTGCTGGTTCAGGCAACCGCGGCGGCCACCGTCGCCACCCCCTCCGTCACGACCGCGGCGGCCGCACCGGAGCCGACCACCACCAGGACGCTGCGCGGCACGATCCCGCCCGGCGCCCCGGACTTCGTGTACGTCCCGCTGGACGTTCCGCCGGGCATGCGCGAGTTGCGCGTCTCCTACCGCTACGACAAGCCGCCCACCCCGGCCGGCACCCCGGGCAACGCCCTCGACATAGGCCTGTTCGACCAGCGCGGCACGGCGCTCGGCGGCCGTGGCTTCCGCGGCTGGTCCGGCGGCGCCCGCAGCGAGTTCTTCCTCCGCGCCGACGACGCCACCCCCGGCTATCTGCCCGGCCCGCTGGAGCCCGGCCGGTGGCACATCGCGCTCGGCCCCTACACCGTGGCCCCGCAGGGCCTGCCGTACGAGATCACCGCCATCCTGACGTACGGCGAACCGGGCCGCCCCGGCCCCGCGGCCCACCCGCCCGAGCGGGTCCCGGGCCGTGGCCGTGCCTGGTACCGCGGGGACTGCCACATCCACTCGGTGCACTCCGACGGCCGCAGCACCCCGGCCGAGATCACCGGCCTCGCCCGGGCCGCCGGCCTGGACTTCATCAACACCTCCGAACACAACACCATCAGCTCCCACACCGCCTGGGCGGACGCCGCCGACAGCCTGCTCGTCCTCACCGGGGAGGAGGTCACCACCCGCACCGGCCACGTCCTGGCCGTCGGCACCGACCCGGGTACGTTCATCGACTGGCGCTACCGGGCCCGCGACGGCCGCTTCGGGCGCTTCGCCCGTGCCGTCCGGCAGGCCGGCGGCCTCGTGGTCCCCGCCCACCCGCACGCCACCTGCATCGGCTGCGCCTGGAAGTTCGGCTTCGGCGAGGCCGATGCAGTGGAGGTGTGGAACGGCGCATGGACCCCCGACGACGAGGTGTCCCTGGCCTCCTGGGACGCCACCCTGCGCGGCGCCCACGGCGACAGCTGGCTCCCGGCCCTGGCGCACAGCGACTACCACCGTGACCCGGACCGGATCGGCGGCCCGCAGACCGTCGTCCTGGCGGACGATCTGTCGCGCACGGCGATCCTGGCGGGCCTGCGCGCCGGCCGCGCCTACGCCGCGGAGTCCTCCGCCGTCTCCCTCGACTTCACCGCCGTCACCCCGCGCGGGGCCCACGCGGGCATCGGGGAGCGGCTGCGGGGCGCCGATCCAGCCACCGAGGTCCTCGTCCGGCTGTCGGTGACCGGCGCGGAGGGCTGCGACCTGCGCCTGGTCACGGACCAGGGCCTGGCCTTCACGGCGCCGGCGGCGACGTCCCTGGAGTGGCGCACAACGCCCGCCCGGGCGGCGTACGTCCGCGCGGAGGTCCGCCACCCGGCCCGCACGCCACCCCTGCCCGGCCCCCCGGCCGCCTTCACCAACCCGATCTGGCTGGGCCCCTGACCGGGCGAAGGCTCAGAGCTTCTCTTCGAGGAGCCGCGTGCGGAACAGGTCGAGCACCTGATCCAGCGCCGCCCGGGTGGGCTCGCCCGGGGCGTCGATCAGGTGCTCGGTCACCACGGAGTGCGGAGGGAGCAGGCCGTCGGGGCTGGCCGTGCTGTCGTCCAGCTCGACGGCGACGAAGGCGTCGCCGAGCTCGCGCCGCAGGAAGTCGAACCGGTCCCCGGGTACGAACCAGTCGCCCTTGAACCGCAGCCCCGTGACCTGCAAGCCCTCCCGCTCGCAGCGCCCCCGTACGACGGCGAGTTCCTCGGGGCTGATGTCGATCGTCCGCTTACGGCCCGCCGAGACGGCCACCGGCAGCGACGGCTGGGACAGCACCGGGGCGATCAGCCGGGGGTCGGTGGCCATGGCCAGGGCGAAGCCCCCGGTCACGCACATGCCGATGGCCCCGACGCCCGGGCCGCCGCGCCGCTCGTGTTCGTGGGCCGCCAGCGCCCGCAGCCAGGACACGACCCGGGAACTGCGGCCCGTGGCCAGCAGGGTGAAATCCCGGCTCACGCACACCTTGAGGGCCGTGGAAGCCCAGTACCGTGCGGTGCCCAGCCGGCCGTGCGCATCGGGATGGGGGTCGAGGCCGGGCTCGCCGAACAGCACCGGGAGCACGGCCGTGCAGCCGATCGCCGCGACCCTGTTGGCGAACTCCAGCACCTTCGGGGTGATGCCCGGTATCTCGGCCATCACGATCACGGCGGGGCCGGTGCCGCGCCGCAGGACCCGGCGTGTGGTCCCCTCGTGTGTGAACGTGCTCTGCTCGTAGCCGGTCAGGTCGTGGTCCGCCATGACTCTTCTCAACCCCTTCGCGCACCGGACGGCCGCCGAGAGACCCTCGTCGGCCGAGGTGAGTCTGGCATGCGGCGAGCCGGTTCGTGGCCGAGGGGCCGGTGATTGCCGCGCGCGAGGCCGAGGGCGGCACCCCTGCGTCAGGGGAGCGAACTCCCGTACGGCAAGGGCCTGTTCCGAATCCGGCCGCTACGCGCCGCTGCGAACCGGGCAGAGAATACGGGATCCGGCAGGCCCCGCCGGACTAGCCGATGACGCGGGTGCCGACCTGGAACCACTCGTGCCATTCCCCGTGCCACCAGGCGCTGTAGACACCACCGTTCGACCTCCGCCTGGGCCTCCTCCAGGCCGTCCCGCACCGCGCACGCTGGAGCCGGACCCGTTCCGGGTCCGGCTCCAGCGCCCTGTTCCGTCAGCCCTTCTTGGGTGTGGTCGGTTTGTGGCCGGGATACACGTGGCCGGGGGTCACGATGCCGGTGACCGCCTCGCCGAAGAGCGTGCTGGGTTCCTGACCGTCGTGCAGGACGTCGGTGTTGAGGAGGACGACCATGGTCGCCTGTTCCTGCGGTAGGTACACGGTGAGGGTTTCGTATCCGGGCAGCGAGCCGTTGTGACCGATCCAGCCCTGCACGTTGAAGATGCCCAGTCCGTAGCCGGCACCCGGAATGTCCATCGGGGTCGTCTTCAGGCGCTCGGCCTGGGTCGCGGGCGTCAGCAGCGTGCCGGTGGCGAGGGTGCGGGCCCAACTGCGCAGGTCCTGAAGGTCGGAGATCATCGCTCCGGCAGACCAGGCCCACGAGGGGTTCCAATGGGTCGCGTCCTCGATCTTTCCCGAGGCGGTCTCGTCGGAGTAGCCGTGCGCGTAAGGCGCGGGTATGTCGGCATTGGTGGGGAAAACCGTGCGGCGCAGCTCGGCCGGCTCCAGGACGTCGCGCTTGATGACCTCGTGGATCGGCCGGCCGGTGACCTTCTCCACCACCAGGCCGAGCAGGACCAGATTGGTGTTGCTGTACTCGAACTCCGCGCCCGGTTCGAACTGCACGGGGTGCTTGAAGGAGAAGTCCAGCAACTGCCGCGGAGTGTAGGGCCGGACGGGGTTGGTTTCGAGCGCCTTGTTGAAGGCGTCGTCCTCGCTGTAGTTGAAGAGCCCGCTGCGCATGCCCGCGAGCTGGCGCAGGGTGATGCGGTCCCCGTTCGGAACGCCGGTGACGTACGTGCCGATGTGGTCGTCCAAGGCGACCTTTCCCTGGTCGACCAGCCGGAGGAGGGCGGTGACCGTGAACGTCTTGGTCTCGCTGCCGATGCGTACGTGGAGATCGGCCGCCATGGGTGCCCCGGTCGCCTTGTCCGCCACGCCGAAGGACTTGACGTAGCTGCCCTTGCCGGGGGCCCACAGCCCCACGGTCACGCCGGGCACCTGTGCCTTGCGCATGACCTGCTGCACCGCGGCGTCCAGCTTCGCGGCGACGGCCGGAGTGAGCTGCGGGAAGTCCGTGTCACTGTCCGGGGACGGGGACGGGGACGGAGCCGCGGGGGTGGACCGTGCCACAGCGGTGGCCCCGTACGTGGAGCCCGCCGCAACCGGGGCGACGAGTACGCCTGCTGCGGCAGCGGCCACGCAGGCCCGGCGCAGCCGAATGCGGGTCGGCTTCACGTGATGGCCTCCTGTCGTCGACGACCAAGGCAACGTCACCAGCCTAGGCCTGGGTCTTTCCGGTCGCGCGGTGAGCCATCTGGCGGCGTATGGCGTGCGTTGCGGCGTGTAGCCCGCTGCTCCGGTCCGGAGCCAGTACGGTCGGCATTCATTCGAATTGACCCGAATATGGGGGTTCTGCGTTGCGTCGTCTCACCGTTGCCGTCACACTGCTGGCCACCCTCGCCTCCGGCACCTGGCTGGCGAACGCGCACACCGCAGGGGAGGGTGGCGGGCCGGGCGGCGGGCGGGGCACGAACATCCTGGTCGTCGGCATCGACAGCCGCGCCGGCCTGTCCGCCGCCGAGAAGCGGCGGCTCCACGTCGGCGGCAAGGGCTGCAACTGCACCGACGTGATGATGCTGCTGCACCTGTCCGAGGACGGGCGGCGGGCGAGCGTCGTCTCCGTCCCGCGCGACTCGTACGTGGAATACGCGGACGGCACCGGCAAGCGCGGCAAGATCAACGGGGCGTACGCCATCGGCGGCGGCCCGATGACGGTGAGCACCGTCGAGAAGGCCACGGGCCTGCACATCGACCACTACCTGGAGACCGGCTTCACCGGCTTCGAACAAGCCGTCGACAACCTCGGGGGTGCGACGGTCTGCACGGACAAACCCCTCCAGGACGAGAACTCCGGCCTCGACATCACCGCCGGAGTCCACCACACGGACGGCAACACCACACTGCGCTACGCCAGGGCCCGGCACATCAGCAACCGGCCCGGAGACCTCGGCCGGGTCCGCCGCCAGCAGCGCTTGGTGGTGGACCTATTGGCCCGCCTCACGGCGGAGGGCTCCCTCTCCGGCCCGGTGAACACCGCCCGGACCGCCCGCGCGCTGCTGAAGTCCGTACGCACCGACGCCGGGACCGACGTGTTCGACCTGGTCCGCATCGGCCGCACGCTCGGCCGACTGCGCCCGCACCAGGCGGAGTTCGTCACCGTACCGATCCGGATCTTCGACCACCGGGTGCCCGGCGTCGGTTCCACCCTGCTGTGGCACGAAGCCCGCTCCGCCGCGCTGTGGGACGCCCTGGCCGCCGACCGGCCCGTCACGGGTGACACCCGCATCCAGCCCGTCGGGGAACAGGCCACTCCCTCCAGCCCGGTGGGGATCGCGGTCCGCGTGGACGACGCGACCGTCGCCGCGGCGCTGCGCCGCAACGCGTTCGCGGTCACCGACACCTCGGCGTCCGCGCCGGCCGTCCGGCCCGCCGGCCCGCCGGTCATCCGGTACGCCCCGGGCCGGGAGGACGATGCGACCACGCTGGCCGCGGCTCTTCCCGGCGCACGCCTGCGGCCCGTACCGAACCACGGCGCGACCCTCGACGTCACCGTCGGCACCCAGCCGGTTCCGGTCAAGACGGTCACCTATGACCGCAACATCGCCGAAGGCGCCCCCGTGACCTCCGACCGGCTCCGCTGCGCCGGCGCGGCGGATCAGACGTCGGATCCGAAGAGCGCCGTGCGCCGGAAGTCGCTGGGCGGCATGCCGTAGGCGAATCGGAAGGCGCGGCTGAAGTCCGCGAGGTGCCGGAACCCCCATCGGGCGGCCGTCTCACCGATCGTGCGATGGCGGAGCCGGGGGTCGGCGAGGTCGGCTCGGCTGCGTTCGAGGCGGCGTCGGCGGATCGTGGCGCCTACGGTCTCCGACTGCTGCTGGAACAGCAGGTGCAGGAGGCGTACGGAGATGTGGTGGTGCGCCGCGACGACACCCGGGCTGAGGTCGGGGTCGGGCAGGTTGTGGTTGATGAAGGCGTGGATCCTGGCCATGAGCACCTGCTGGCGGGTCTCGGCCGGGAGGGCCGGGGCACTGTCGAGCCGGGCGGCCAGAAAGGCCGCCGCCAGGTCGCGTCCGACGGCCCCGAGGTCTGCGAGCTCCTGGGTGTCGCAGTGGGCGGCGTTCGCCCGCAGGCCGGCCAGGTAGGCGGTGAGGAGTGCACCTGAGCCCGTGTGGGTGGGGAGCCGCGTGGCCAGGAGGGTGTCCGCCTTGTCCGGCGGCAGCGGAAGGGCGGCCTTGGGCAGCCGCAGGAGCGTGACGCGTGAGAGGCGTCCATCGTCCAGGAAGTCGCAGGACATTGGGTGGGAGGTGTCGAAGAGGGCCATCTCCCCGGCCTGGAGCAGGGTGTTGTTGCGGTGCTGCTCCAGCCCGATGGGGCTGCCGTGGACCAGGAAGAGGAAGTAGGCCTCCGGATCCGAACGCCGGATGTGCGTACGCGTTCGTATCGCGGACATCGGCGAGAAGGAGAACGCGGAGACCTCGGTGTGGGTCATCTGGAGCGACCGGGCCGTTCCCCTGAAATCCTCCGCGTGGTCGCTGGACAGCGAAACCGGCATGACCGCTTCACCGACCATCTGTACCCACCAGGCGAAGCCGTCCCGCGAGCTGACGCGGTTGGTGGACACGGCCATCGGCAACGCCGGCTCCTGTCCGGCAGCCGCCCCCGTGCGCGCCATTGAACCCCCTCAAGTCCATGCGAACACATGTTCATGCTGGGTGCCCGGGGGTCGGGTCATAAGAACAATGTCGGTCAAGTCCGGTGGTGCACTCCACGCCAACACGGTCGCCTGCACCTCGCTGAGCGTGCTGTCGGCCAGCCCGGGCCGGCCGACAGCAGTGAACGTCAGGCCGTGCCGCCGTTCTGCCCGTTCTTGTAGAGCTCGGTGAGGTCGGCCGTGTCGCCGGCCGGCGGGACCGAGATGGTCTTCGCGCTCCCGAAGGACAGGAAGTCGATGTTCACGCTGGTCGCGCCGAAGGCCTGGTTCATGCGGGCCGGCATCCCCTTGTCGTCGACCCAGACGTCCATCACGACCTCGCCCCCGTTGCCGCCCAGCTTGCCGTACATGGCGGCGGCATCGCCCATCTTGTCCTCGGGGACCGTCGCGCGGTAGTGGGTCGTGCTCTTGCCGTTGATGTTCTCCGAACCGACCTTGCTGACCCCCTTCGCGTACTTGAGCGTCTTGAGGCCGGCCGTCGGGTCGTTGTTGGCCCCCTTCATGCCGGCCGCGCCCTTCTCGCCGAGGACGGCGGCGACGTCGAGCTTCAGCCAGGTCTTCCCCTTGAACGGCCCGTCCGGGCTGGGGTCCACCTCGTAGTAGTACGCGTCCTGCACCATCCGCATGGTGACGGTGCCGTCCGAGACCAGGTCCTCCATCTCGAGGTCCTTGGCCGGCATCTCGGTCTCCATCGCGAGGCCGTTGCCCCAGGAGTAGACGCCCTTCATCTGCACGGGCTTGCCGCCGGTGTCACCGGAGGTCACGACCATGTTGATATCGGCCGAACCGGCCTTCGACGCCTCGTCGGAGGCGCGCGAGAGCGCCTCGACCAGCGTCTGCGCCGAATCGCCGGCCTTCTCGGCCACCGTCGTCGCGGAACAGCCGACCGAGCCGGCTGCTATGACCAGCGCCGCGGCAACACCCGTGACGGCCTTGTTCTTCTTCATCCCCACCCCTTGTTCGAGCTGAACTCGCTCTCACACAGAGCATATTCGTGAGGGCCGACAGTGGCCCAATCCTTTCGGCCCGGCGGCCGGACCCGCATCGACCTCCTTTGCGCGACCGGCAGGCGGCAGGCGGCAGGCGGCAGGCGGCAGCCGGCGGGCGGCAGGCGGCGGGCCGCCCGCTCGCCCGTCGGCGACGTGGTGACGGCCGTCACCCCCTCGTCGACGGGCCGGGCCGACCGCCCACTGGGGCGTCCTCGGCCGGGAGCGGCTCCCCGACACCCTGCCTGAGCAGCACCTATGGCCGGTCCTCGTGCGCGACGGCCGGTGCGACGGGCGAAAGCACCGATGGGCGTTGCATGATCATGCGTAGTGATGCATACTCTTCCTATGTCCAAGGTCCTCACCTCACTGCCCACCGGCGAGCGCGTCGGCATCGCCTTCTCCGGCGGCCTCGACACCTCCGTCGCCGTCGCCTGGATGCGCGACAAGGGTGCCGTCCCCTGCACCTACACCGCCGACATCGGCCAGTACGACGAGCCCGACATCGCCTCGGTGCCCGGCCGCGCCAAGGCGTACGGCGCCGAGATCGCGCGCCTCGTCGACTGCCGAGCGGCCCTGGTCGAGGAGGGCCTCGCCGCACTCGCCTGCGGCGCCTTCCACATCCGCTCGGGTGGTCGCGCCTACTTCAACACCACGCCGCTCGGCCGCGCCGTCACCGGCACCCTGCTGGTGCGGGCGATGCTCGAGGACGACGTACAGATCTGGGGCGACGGCTCGACGTTCAAGGGCAACGACATCGAGCGGTTCTACCGCTACGGCCTGCTCGCCAACCCCCACCTGCGGATCTACAAGCCCTGGCTGGACGCGGACTTCGTGACCGAGCTCGGCGGCCGCAAGGAAATGTCGGAGTGGCTGCTCGCCCACGACCTGCCCTACCGCGACAGCACCGAGAAGGCGTACTCCACCGACGCCAACATCTGGGGCGCCACCCACGAGGCCAAGACCCTGGAGCACCTGAACACGGGTGTCGAGACCGTCCAGCCGATCATGGGCGTGCGGTTCTGGGACCCCCAGGTGGAGATCCCCACCGAGGACGTGACGATCGGCTTCGAGCAGGGCCGCCCGGTGACGATCAACGGCAAGGAGTTCGCCTCCGCGGTCGACCTGGTGATGGAGGCGAACGCCATCGGCGGCCGCCACGGCATGGGCATGTCGGACCAGATCGAGAACCGGATCATCGAGGCGAAGAGCCGCGGCATCTACGAGGCGCCCGGCATGGCACTGCTGCACGCCGCGTACGAACGCCTCGTGAACGCGATCCACAACGAGGACACCCTCGCCCAGTACCACAACGAGGGACGGCGCCTCGGCCGGCTGATGTACGAGGGCCGCTGGCTCGACCCGCAGGCGCTGATGGTGCGCGAGTCGCTCCAGCGCTGGGTCGGCTCGGCGGTCACCGGCGAGGTCACGCTGCGGCTGCGGCGCGGTGAGGACTACTCGATCCTCGACACCACCGGCCCGGCCTTCAGCTACCACCCCGACAAGCTGTCGATGGAGCGCACCGAGGACTCGGCGTTCGGTCCCGTGGACCGGATCGGCCAGCTCACCATGCGCAACCTCGACATCGCCGACTCGCGCGCCAGGCTCGAGCAGTACGCCGGGCTCGGCCTGATCGGCACGGCTGCCCATCCCGCCATCGGCGCAGCCCAGGCGGCCTCCACCGGCCTGATCGGCGCGATGCCGGAGGGCGGCGCAGAGGCCATCGCCTCGCGCGGTGAGGTCTCCGAGGACGAGGAGATGCTCGACCGCGCCGCGATGGAGTTCGGCACCGACTAGCACGTCCGGTGACCTGGTCCTCGCCCGCCTGGTGCAGGCGGGCGAGGACACCGTCCCGGCTTCGGCCTCGACGGTCATCCGGTCGCGGTGAACGCTCCGTCGGTGAGGACCGGAACGACGTCGCAGACGTCCGGTTCGGTCGCGATGTCCACATCCTCGGCGAAACCGCCGTCCACGAGTTCCCGACCGGACGCGCTGCCGGTGACCGCGGCGACGACATCCGGCGTCGCCTCGAAGCAGTCGGCCGCGGCGGCCGCTTCGGGTGACGGCGCACCGCCACCCTGCTTGCGCAGCGCCGCGAGGACCGCCCCGGCGCCGAGCAGATCCTCCAGCGCGGGCCGCAGGCTGCCGTCGGGCCATCGCTCGCCCGAGGCGATGACGGCGACCGGGCGGTCCAGGGTCCCGTAGCCGTGCTGCGCGAGCCAACGGCCCACCGCTGACGCATTGCGCAGGCAGCCGGCAAGCACCATCGACTCACCGGCCGCGGCGGCGATCGATGAGCCGTTGGGGGAGGGCAGCACCAGGCGCGGGGCGAACGGCGCACGTCTCAGTGCCGCCGGAGACAGCGACCACGGCGCCGCCGACGTGGCCGCGCGCCGCCCGACGGCCAACCGGGCACCCATCTCGTCGGCGAACTCCGCCGCGGACTCGTCGCGCCACGCGTACGGGAAGACCCGCGTCCCCGACTCCACCGCCACCGTCACCGAAGTCGTGAACGACAACACGTCGACGACCACCACGCACGCGACGTCCGTCGCGAGCCGTTGCGCTCCGGCGGGCCCCCAATCGAAGCGCGCCCCACTGCCGGTCTGCAGAAACCAATCGTCCATGGCCGACGACCATGCCATGGCGTCCGGACGCCAACACCTGCGGGGGGCCGCTCCCTTGGGGCCCCTAGTGATCGGCGCGGAACCCCGCCGAGTAGGCTTCAGCGCATGTCACAGCCGGTGCAACTCGTCATCCTGATCACCACTCTTCCGGGCCGCGGCCAGGAACAGATCGCCGCATTCGAGCGCCTCGCGCCGATCGTGCGAGCCGAAACGGGATGCATGCAGTACGACCTGCACCAGGTGAGTGGCGACCCCGACCGCTTCGTCCTCATTGAGCGGTGGTCGTCGAAGGCGGCGCTCGCCGCACACGATGCGACCCCGCACATGATCGAAGCCGACGCGGCCGGCCCCGCGTTCCGGGCCGGGCCCGCAGAAGTCATCGAGCTCGTTGCCGACCCCCTCGCCTGACCGCACAGGTACCGCGCCCTGGCACGTCCTGGAGAAGGTGCGCCAGGGCCAGGAGGAGATACCCGGTCTCCTGCGCGGGATCGTGACGCCCGGCAGCCGACGGGTCTCCTGGACGGTCCTGGAGAGACGGCTGCGCTGGTTCGACAAGGCGGAGCTCGTCGTCGCCGCGCTCGCGCAGCTGCTGGAGCTCCTGCCCGAGCTGGACCGGCGACGGCGGATCGGTGTCCTCGAGCTGGTCGCGGATCGCGCCCTGAAGCTGCGTGTGGGTGCGCTGGGGGCGGACGCCCCCGGTATGGGAGCGGTACTCGTCGACGGCCAGCGCGCCGCGGCGGCCCTCCTGGCCGACCGCTGTCCCGAGGTGCGCTCGTCCGCGTCCAGGGCGGTGGAGCAGGTCCGCGCCGCCGACCCCGCGACGCTGGAGGCCCTGCGGCGCCAAGCCGCGGGGGAGAACGACCCCGGCACGCTGGGCCGCCACCTGCTCGCGGCCGGCGAAGTGCTGGCGGCGTTCGGCGCGTCCCAGCCTCAGGGGTGGCTGGACCCGTGGCTGAACCACCCCGATCCGCACGTCCGGCTGGCCGCCCGGACGGCGCGACTGACGGCGGACGGGGAGCCGCAGGGCCGGGCCTCCACGACGGCGGGCACCTTGACCGGGAGCGCCGCGGCCCGTCGCGCGGCCGTCGAGGAAGCCGGTGCCCGGCTCCGCGCGTGGCGGCGCCCGCCCGCCGGGACGTGGGAGACGGTCCTCGCAGGGCTGTCCGACGACGACCTTCTGACCTCCCTTGAGGCGCACCGGATCGTCGCCCTGGGCGGGTCGGCGATCGCACCGTACGCCGATCGCCTGCTCCCGTTCGTCTGGCGGGAAGGAGAGCGCGCCGACCACGTCGTACGGGCTCTGGCCGGCGCCGGCGACCCGCGGGCCCTGCCGTGGTACCTCAAGCGGGCCGACATCGGCTGGACGCACGTCGAGTCCCTGCCCGCGGAGTGGGCGCAGGACGTCCTGCCGGTCCTGCGAGTACAGCTCGCGGGTCGCCGGCCGGAGCGCGCCCTGCGCATCATCACCGACTGGGGTCCTGCCGCCGCGCCGGCGGCTGCGGAGCTCATCGGCCTGCTCGACACCCCGCACGCGCGCGCGGCCGCGGCCGCCCTGGGCCGGATCGGACCGGCGGCGGTGGGCGCGGCGGCCCTGCTGGCCGACCTCGCGCAGGGCGACCTGCGCCCACGGCGCTTCGCCGAGAGCGAGTACCGGGAGCCGCGTCGCTGGCACGGCACCCAGACCGCCGCGTGGGCGCACTGGCGCGTGACGGGTGACCCGCGGCTCGCGCTGGACGTCGTCGGCGCGGCGACCCGGCCCGGGCCCGGCCGGCCGGTTCTGTCCCACCTGGCCGACCTGGGCCCGCTCGCGGCCGGATACGTCGACGGTGTGCGGCCGCTGCTCGGCAGCGTCGGCGAATGGACCCGGGTCGGCGCGGCCGAGGCCTGGTGGCGCTTGACCGGGGACGCCGAGACCGCGGTGGCGACCCTGCTCCCCGAACTGCACGCGCTGTCGGAACACCGGGCCGGTCCGCTCCTGCGGCGGGTCGTCGCCGTGCTCGGTGCGATCGGCCGGCCCGCCGCGGCGGCCGTGCCCTTGCTCACGGAGGTCGTCGTGTCGGAGCGCCGCTACGGCGGGGGCATCACGTGCGACGAGGAGCTTCTGCGCGCGGTGCACACCGCCCTCGCCGCCATCGGCTGACTCCGGGCACGGTCCCGTCGCCGGCCGGGTACGTGTTCCACAAGGACGGCAAGCGGGAGGGCACGACGCGAGTCGACGGGCGTCACAGGGCGGCCGCCGGGCGGTGGGCGCGTGCGGCGGCCAGGTGTCGGCGCAGGGCCTTGCGCAGGTGCGGGAGGGGCTGGGTGGCTCCGAGGCCGTGGAGGAAGTCCTCCGCACTCCAGGTGATCAGGTGTCCTTGCCGGGAGAGGTAGAGGCCGAGGCGGCCGATGCCGTAGCGGTCGTCGTAGTCCAGCAGGAGGTAGCCGGCGAGCTGGTAGATCTCTTCGCTCCCCAGGTGGCGGGGCCGGGTGGTGCTCTTGCAGTCGATCAGTGTGCCGCCGAGGATGAAGTCGGCGTCCGCGCCGCCGATGTCCTGACTGCCGGCAAAGACGGGGCCGCATACCCGCCTGTCCGGGGGCAGGGCGGTGAGCGGGGTGAAGGGAGCCCGGGCGAGGGCCAGTTGGGTGGCCTGGTCGTCGAGGGCGTACGGCGGTACCGAGGCCAGCAGGCTGTCCAGCGTGGTCCGGGAGGTCGCCGTGGCGAGCAGGCTGGAGCGGCTGACCTCACCCGTGCGGTAGATGTCCTCGTAGAACCCGGCTACGAAGCACAGCCGGGCGAGGCGCTCTTCGTCGAGGACGTCCGGCCCGCGCAGGTGGGCCTCCACCTCGGCCAGCAGAGCGGTCCCGGCCGTGTACAAGGCCCGGCAGGCCGTCGGATCGGTCGTTCCCGGCGGCGGGAGCGCCCCGGTGCGCTGCACGCCGAAGGCGACGGCGCTTCCCGGTCCACTGCCCAGCAGCAGACGCAGCCGGTAGTCGATGGCGTGCCCGAGCGCGGGCCACTGCGGGCGCTGCACGTCCACGGGCTGTGCGGGGTGCGGCAGATGGCTGGTGCGCGTGAGGTAGTCCTGGATCAGCGAACGCGCCCTGGGCAGGTTGGCGGACATGAACCGGCCCATCGGGGAGTCGGGATACCGAAGCTGCCCGGTCAAGGGCAGGTCGATCATCGGCCTCCCCTGGATCAGCCCGGTGCCCGTTCGCCGCGCCTTCTTCTCGAAGTCGTCGATCCACGCGATGCCGGACGGGTCCAAGACCTGCCGGGCGCGCGTCACGGCCACGTACACCAGGCGTGCCTCATCGGCGCGCAGCGGCCGCTGGATGCCGTCCTCGTCGATGAGGGGCGCGGAGAACCCCGGCCCGATGCGCACACGGTCCCATTCGCGGCCCTTGGCCTTGTGGGCCGTGGAGACGGTGACATCGGCCTCGGACTCGCCCGAGAGCCGGTCCACCGCCTGGATGATGGTGTCCGGGCCGTAGCGGTCGACCAGGTTCACGATCGCCTTGAGGTCCTGGGCGGCACTGTCCTGCTCGGCGTACTCCTGTACCTCGTCCCACGAGCCGAAGAGGAACAGTTCGGGATGGCTGGTACGCCGCCCCGCCTTCAGTTCCAGGGCGGCGGTGGCCACCCGGTGCAGGGCGTCGCCCCCGCCGGCCAGGGCCACCCGTACGCCTTGTTCGAGGTAGCCGAGCACGGCCTGCATGGCATCGGCGTTTCCCCGGCACAGCACCGCATCCACTTCGGCGGCGCCGCCGATGCGCGAGTCGGGGCCGTGACCGGTCAGCTTCATGTCGGACTGGGCGTGAACCAGCCACCGGTTGGCCATCTCGGCGATGCGCGGCCCGAAGCGGAACGACTGGGTGAGATGACGGTGCTCGGCGGGAAAACCGCTCATCACGTCCCGCGCATGGCGCCAGGCGTAGATCTGCTGCGCGGGGTCGCCCACACACACCCGCTGGGCGTCCTGGGCCAGAAAGACCTCCTCCACCACCGCGTTGGTGTCCTGTGCCTCGTCCAGCAGGATGAAGTCGGCCTCCAGCACCGGCTGGGTCAGCGCCCACATCTTCAAGTAGTGATCGTGCTCGAACCGGAGCCGGCCGCGCGGCGAGCGCAAGTCCTCCCAGGCCCGGCACGCATACGGCAGGAGCACCCGCGCGAGCTGGTCCTGCGCCTGGGCGTGCAGCCCGTTCACCCGCTCCATGTGCCGGGCCATGACCTCGCGGTCGCTCGTGTAGCAGTAGCGGCGGACCATCCCCATGACCAGCCGTGCCTGATGCCCCGCGGTGATCTTCGTGCGATCGAAGTACAGATCCCGCAGACCGAGCAGGCGCGCCGTCTCCTTGGCCGGGATCCGGGCCGACGCGTTCAGCCGTTCCCGGTACAGGTGCCCGCCCGCCTTGTAGGCGAGCGAATGCGCCGTGCGGCACTCGACGTTGCCGCCGAAACGCCCCCGGGCCTCATCGGCGATGCCACGGTTGAACGCGAGGTACAGCCCGCGTTTGCGGGTCGAGGCGCCCATGAGTACCAAAGTGGACGTCTTGCCCGTCCCCGCCCCGGCGATCAATGCCAGATCCGTACCCGAGGCGAACACATCGCGTGCCGCCTGCTGTTCCAGCGTTGCCTGCACCTTGCCCCCGCGCGGCGTCGACTGCCACGAAGATCGAGGCTGCCCCAGGCCGACACTCAGCGTCAATCGATCACTGCGCACAGTGCGGTGTTTCGGCCAGCCGCGCGCCACGTCCGGCGCGAAATGCGCCCCGCGTCCTAGGAGATCGCTCGCGTCGCCGCCGTGCCCTCGGGTGCGGTCGCGTACGCCGGGAGGGACAGCGTGGTGACGTCCGCCCCGGCCTTCAGCAGCCAGTCGAGGACACGGCGCCGGCTGAGCATGCCGTTGCGCAGGCGCAGGCCGAGCTTCGATGCCGGGGCGAGGAAGGGGCCCGTGCGGTCGCCGCCCTTCTGGCAGCCCTGGGCGTAGGTGCGGAGCAGGTTCTCGTAGCGGGCGAAGGCGGCGCGGTGGTCCTCGGGCGAGCGGGAGAGCTCGCCCGCCAAGACGTACGCGGCCACGATCGCGGTGCCGGTGCCCATGCCGCCGATGGTCGCGCCGCAGGCGGCGTCCCCGACGAGGGCGATCCGGCCGCTGGACCAAGCGGGGACGTCGGCGCGGCTGATCGAGTCGAAGTAGAGGTCGTCGGCGGAGTCGAGGGAGTCGAGGAGGTGACCGACCCGCCAGGGGAGGCCCGCGAAGGCCCGTCGCAGGAGGTGCCTCTGGGCTTCGGGGTCGTGGCGGTCGTAGGCGAGCTCGGGGGAGGCGAAGACGCAGAAGGCGCCGGCCCGGGTGGGGTCGGTGTGATCGGCGCCGACGCTGGCCAGACGGCCGGGGGCGTTGTAGCCGATGGAGCCGGCGCCGGGGCGCAGGCCCAGGCCCAGGTGGTTGGGGAGGCTCCAGGAGGCGGCGTAGTGGCCGAGATGGGTGACGTGGTCGGCTTCCGGGCCGAAGGCGAGGCGGCGGACGGTGGAGTGGAGTCCGTCGGCGCCGATGACGAGGTCGAAGGTGCGGGGCGGGGAGCCGCGGAAGGTGACGTCCACTCCGGTGGTGGTCTCGGTGAGCGAGGTGACCGAGTCCCCGAAGAGGTACTCGGTGAAGGGGAGCGAGGCCTCGTGGAGGACGCGGGAGAGGTCGCCGCGCAGGACTTCGATGTCGCCGCCCGCGAACGCGGCGGGGAGGTGGAGGAGTTGCTTGCCGTCGGCGTCGACGAAGGTCATGGGGCTGCCGCCGGTCTGGACGCGGCGGAGGTCTTCGAGGACGCCCATGCGCTGGAGGACGCCGAGGTGCGTCTCGCCGCGGAAGTCGACGGCCTGGCCGCCGGGGCGGAGGGCGGGAGCCAGTTCGACGACGGTGGGGCGGAAGCCGTGGCGGCCGAGCCAGTGGGCGAGGGCGGGGCCGGCGACGCTCGCGCCGGAGATGAGGACGGTGCGGGTTGCGGGGTGCTGGCCGTGGCGCTGGTCGAACTGCATGGCGACTCCCTGTCTTCGTGCTCGCCGCTGTAACTGTGTCCGGCGGACACTGAAGCGATACCGTGTACGGTAGACACAGTTTTTGTGCGCACGCAAGGGGATCCGATGGCGAATGAGCAGTGGAGTGCGGCCGTGCAGTTGCTGTGGGGGCCGCCGGTCAAGCCCGCGCGGGGGCCGAAGCGGGGGCTCACGCTGGAGGGGATCGCTCGCGCGGGGATCGGGATCGCCGACGCCGAGGGGCTCGGCGCGGTGTCGATGCAGCGGGTGGCCGGGGAGCTGGGGGTCACGAAGATGGCCCTGTACCGGTACGTGCCGGGCAAGGCCGAGCTCCTCGCGCTCATGGTGGAGGCCGCTATGGCACCGGCACCGGCACCGGCGCCGGAGTCCGCGACCAGCCGCACCGGCGCGGGCGGGGAATGGCGGGAGCGGCTGGGGGAATGGGCGCGGGAGCTGCTGGCGGGGTTCCGCCTCCACCCGTGGCTGTTGGAGGCGACGGTCGGGGTGCGGGTGATGGGGCCGCGCGAGCTGGGATGGATGGAGCGGGCACTCGCGGCGCTGGAGGGCTGCGGCTTGAGCGGGGCCGAGGCGATGGACGCGGTGGTGCTGCTCGCCGGGCATGTACGGGGGATCGCGGAGCAGGAGCGGGCGGCGGGCGGGGGAGCCGCCGACGGGACAGACGGCGGGACAGACGGCGGGACAGACGGCGGGGCCGAGGGCGCGGCCGAGGGCGAGGGTCCGGATGCGCAGCTCGCGGTGATGCTGGGCGAGGTGATGCGGACGCACGGGGCGCGGTTCCCGGCGCTCGGGGCGGCCTTGGCCTCGGCGGCGGAGCACGGGGGACGCGACCAGGCGCTCGAATTCGGGCTGGAGCGGATCCTGGACGGGCTGGGACTGCTGATGGCCCGGCGGGCGGAGGGGGCGTAAAGCCGGGTGCGCGCATCACCCTCAACGGCGGCCCGGGCAGTGGCTGGTTGACGACCGCCTAACATGCGGGCCATGAGTGATCTTGACGAGGGGCTGTGCGGGTTCCGGCTCGACGTGGCGCAGGCGGAGTTGGACGACCTCGACGAGCGGCTGGGGCGGGTGCGGTGGCCCGATGAGCTGCCCGGGGTGGGGCGGGCGTACGGGATTCCGCTGGCGCGGGTGCGCGAACTGGTCGCGTACTGGCGCGACGGCTATGACTGGCGGGCAGCCGAGGCGCGGCTGAACGAGTGGCCGCAGTTCACCACCGTCATCGACGGCGCGCAGGTGCACTTCGCGCATGTGCGATCGCCCGAGGCGGACGCTACGCCGCTGTTGATGACCCACGGCTGGCCCGGCTCCTTCGTGGAGTTCCAGCGGGTCGCGGGTCCGTTGACGGACCCGCGGGCGCACGGTGGGGACCCGGCGGACGCCTTCCACCTCGTCCTGCCGAGCATTCCCGGTTTCACACTGTCGGGGCCGACGGCCGAGCCGGGCTGGGAGTTCAAGAGGGCGGCGCGGGCGTTCGCGGTGCTGATGGAGCGGCTCGGATACGGGGAGTACGGGGTCCAGGGCGGGGACTGGGGGGCCGCGATCTCGCGGGAGCTCGGCCTGATCAGGCCCGGGCACGTGATCGGCGTGCACTTGAACCTGCTGCCCGGGGGCGGGGCGACGGCGGAGCCGGGGGAGGAGGAGCTGGCCGCGCTCGATCCGGCGGAGCGCGAGCGGACGCTGGCCTCCTGGGAGCGGTACCGGACGTGGGCGCGGGAGCGGCAGGGATACGCCGACATCCAGGCGACCCGGCCGCAGACGCTGGCGTACGCGCTGAACGACTCGCCGGTCGGACTGCTCGCCTGGATCGCCGAGAAGTTCGACGAGTGGAGCGATCCCGCGTGGCCGGTCGACCGGGACCAGATGCTGACGAACGTGATGCTGTACTGGCTGACCGGGACGGCCGGCAGTGCGGCCCGGATCTACTACGAGCGGGCCCACGCCGACTACGCGGGGCAGCCGCCCCAGGTGTCGGCCACCCCGACCGCGCTGGCCGACTTCCCCCGGGACAATTTCATCCCGCTGCGGCACGTCGCCGCGCGCACCGACGCGGTCGTGCGCTGGACCTCGTACGACCGGGGCGGACACTTCCCCGCCATGGAAGTGCCCGAGTTGCTGGTGGGGGACATACGGGCCTTCTTCCGGCAGCTGCGGTGACGGCCCCGAGCCCTGCGTTCCTCGCGCGGCTGTCGCGGCTGTCGCGGCGGGCCGTCAGGCGCGGCTGGCGGCGGTGCGGTCGACGGCGTCGAGGGCGGCCTGCCAGGGGAAATGGGGCGAGGCGTCCGGGCCGGCGGGGCCGGGGATGAAGCCGTTCTCTCCGTAGAGGACTTCGGCTCCGGCGGCGCGCAGGGTGGCCAGGGACTGGTCGAACTGGGGGTGCGCGGCGAGGGCGGCGTTCGTACAGGGCATGGCGACGACGGGGGTCCCCTTGCCGATGGCTTCGGCGGCGATGCCGACTGCGAAGCGGTCGGTGAGGCCGAGGGCCCAGGAGTTGACGGTGTTGAAGGTGGCCGGGGCGAAGAGGACGGCGTCGGCGGTCGGCCATACGTCGGCTTCCCCGGGCATCTTGTACTGCCAGCGGACCGGGTGGCCGGTCAGGGCGGCCAGTCCGTCCAGGCTCTCGGACACCCAGTGCGCCGCGGTGGGGGTGAGCCCCAGGCATACGTCCCAGCCGCGGGCCTGGGCGTTCTCGATGACGTGCGCCACGTCGAAGACGGGCGGGGCGGCGGAGCAGAGCAGGTAGAGAGTCCTCGTGGTCATGGCGCCATATGATCACATTGCTTGACCTCAACCATATTTGAGGCAGCACGATCGGGCCCATGAACACCGAACCGGCGGTCGGCGCTTGCGGGCCCGCTGACAGGAGGTGTCAGTGGACCGGCCCTAGCCTCCGGGCCATGGACGTCATAGTCGAACTCCGGCAGTACACCCTCCGCCCGGGCGCCCGGGACACCCTGGTGGACCTCTTCGAGCGGGAATTCGTCACCGGGCAGGAAGCGGCCGGCATCACCGTAGGCGGCCGGTTCCGGGACCTGGACGACCCGGACCGCTTCGTCTGGCTGCGCAGCTTCCCGGACATGGCGGCGCGGGCACGGGCGCTGCACGCCTTCTACGACGGCCCCGTCTGGCAGGCCCACCGCGAGAGGGCCAACGCGACCATGCTGGACTCGGACGACGTGCTCCTGCTGCGCGGGCCGGGCTTCCCCGGCCCCGACACCGCGGGGCCGGTCGTCGCGACCATCTGTCACCCCCTGGACGCCTCCTTCGCCGACCACTTCGAGCAGCACCTGCGTCCCGCGCTGGCCGGCGCCGGGACCCCTGCGCTGGCGGTACACCGCTCCGAGCACGCGGAGAACGATTTCCCCGCACTGCCGGTCCGGACCGGTGAGGACGTCCTGCTCTGGTTCACGGCGGGGGAGGCACCCTCCCTGCCGGACCTCTCGGCCCATCTGAAGCGGGCTCCGCAGCAGTTGCGACTGGAGTCGGTCCGGGGGTAGCGCCGTCAGGGCGCGTCGTGCGGGCCGGCCTGCGGCGAGGTTGGTTCGGGGTTGGTTCGGGGTTGGACGTACGCGTATGTGGCTGAGCTTTTCGGCCATGTTGCCGCTCGCCCCGCCAGGCTTGACTGTGGTCATGACGCAGACGACGAAGAACCACACGCAGAGCACGCAGACCGTCCGGAACACCGACCAGGCCATGGCCCTCGTGATCGGGGGCACCGGCAAGACCGGTCGCAAGGTCGCCGACAAGCTCGCCGCCCAGGGCCGTCCGGTCAGGGTCGGGTCCCGGGGCGGTGAGCCGGCCTTCGACTGGAACGAGCCCGCCACCTGGATACCGGCGTTGGAGGGCGTCGACCGGGTGTACGTGACCTACTACCCCGATCTCGCCTTCCCGGGGGCCGCCGAGCAGGTGGGCGCCTTCGCCGAGGTGGCGGTGGCGGCCGGCGCGCGCCGGCTGGTGCTGCTGTCGGGGCGTGGCGAGGAGGCCGCACAGCTGGCCGAGGAGAAGCTGAAGGCCTCCGGGGCGGATTGGACCATCGTCCGGTCCAGCTGGTTCAACCAGAACTTCGACGAGAGCTTCTTCCTCGAGCCGGTACTGGCCGGCGAGATCGCTCTGCCGACCGCGGACGCCGTCGAGGCGTTCGTCGACACCGAGGACGTCGCCGACGTGGTGGTGGCCGCTCTGAGCGACGACCGGCACATCGGCAGGACCTACGAGCTGTCCGGTCCGCGCCTGCTGAGCTTCGCCGACGTCGCCGCCGAACTGTCGAAGGTCACCGGCCGTGCTCTCGCGTACGTTCCGGTCTCCGGCGAGGACTACCGTGCGGTGCTGCGCGCGAACGATCTGCCGGAGGACTTCGCCGAGTTGTTCACCCTGATCCTGGACGGGCGCAACGCCCACCTGGTCCACGGGGTCGAGGAGGTGCTGGGGCGCCGGCCGAGGGACTTCGCCGACTTCGCCCGCGAGGCCGCCGCGACGGGTGTGTGGGACGTGACGTCCTGACGCCGGTCCGGACGCTGAGCCCGGCCCGGTCCCTGAGCCCGGCCCGGCCCGTCGTGTGGCGGTTCGGGGAGGATGTGCGTATGGATACGCTGACTGGTCTCCTCGAAGGACCCAAGGCGCGGGGTGCCTTCCTCCTGAAGTCCGTCCTCGATCCGCCGTGGTCCGTGCGGATCGAGGACCGGGCCCCGCTGTCCGTGGTGACGATGGTGCACGGCTCGGCGTGGCTGCTGCCCGAGGGGGAGGGCGCCGGGCCGGTGCGGATCGGCCCCGGGGACGTGGCCGTGGTGCGGGGGCCCGAGCCGTACACGGTCGCGGACTCCCCTGAAACGCCGGTGCAGATCAGGGTGGGCCCGGATCAGCGGTGCAGCACGCAGGCGGGCGAGGACGTCTCCGACTCCATGTCGCTGGGCGTACGTACCTGGGGCGCCGCCTCCCCGGGCGCCGGGGCGGCGGTGATGCTGAGCGGGACCTATCAGGCGCCGAGCGAGATCGGCCGCCGGCTGCTGGGTGCGCTGCCCACGATCCTGGTCCGCCCCGCGGGGGCCGCGGACGCCACCCTGATCACGCTGCTCGCTTCGGAGATCTCCCGTCAGGAGCCGGGTCAGGAAGTGGTCCTGGACCGGTTGTTGGACCTGCTGCTGATCGGGGTCTTGCGGGCGTGGCCGGCGGCCGCGGGGTCGGGTGCCCCGGGCTGGTACCGGGCCGGGAGCGATCCGGTGGTCGGCCCGGCGCTGCGGCTGCTGCACGAGAACCCGGCGTACGGCTGGACGGTGGAGGAGCTGGCCCTCAGGGTCGGTGTCTCCCGGGCCTCGCTGGCCCGCCGCTTCACGGAGCTCGTCGGGGAGCCGCCGGCGGGCTATCTGACGGGCTGGCGGCTGGCTTTGGCGGCCGACCTGCTGCGCGAGCCGGATGCCACCGTCGAGACGGTGGCCCGCCGGGTCGGTTACAGCAGTGCCTTCGCCTTGTCCACGGCCTTCAAGCGGGTCCGGGGCGTCAGTCCCAGGGAGTTCCGCGCGGGCGCGAGGGGGCCGGTTTTGGCCACGTTGGCGCCGGGGCCGGGGGGCACGGTGGTCCTCACATAGCGGGGTCCGCAGCCGCAGCCGGGGCCGTGGTCGCAGCCGGGGCCGTGGGCGTGGGCAGGGTGAGGACGCCGACCCGCTGGTCCCCGGCGAGCTCCCCCGTGGGCTTGAAGCCCAGGCCCAGGTAGAAGGGCTCGGGGCTGTTCTCGCCGGGGTGCCAGCTGACGTATGTCAGGCGTGTCCCGCGGCGGACGATCTCCTCGCAGGCCGCCTGGACCGCGAAGCGGCCGTAGCCCTTGCCCTGGTGGTCGGCGTGGATGTTCAGGCGCCAGATGCCGGAGCGCAGATCGGCGGGGTCGGTGGCCGGATCCCAGGGGAAGTCGAGGAAGGCCATGACGAAGCCGACCACTTCCTCGCCGTCGACGATGGCCCGCGGCCAGGCGGTCTTCCCGTGGACGTACGCCTGTGCCAGCGACTTCACCACCGGGGCGACGAGGTGTGCCTGATCGGGGCGTACCTGTATCGCGCACACCGCGTCGAAGTTCTCCTCGGTCACGAGTTCCAGGCGCAGCGGGCGGGGCGATGAAGTGGTCACGTCTGCGGGCATGGCCTCAGCCTAAGGTCGCCCGCCCGGCGCCGGGGAACGGGGGCGACGTACGGGGTCGACGTACGGGTCGACGTACGGGTCGAAGTACGGGAGCGAGGAAAGCGGTCGAGGGCCCGCGCCGCCCCGACGGCGGCGCAGACCCTCGACGCAGGGTGGACTAGAACGCGGCCCGGCAGTTCAGCAGCTTGGTCGTGCCGACCTTGCGGTCGCATGCCCAGGCCTTCACGTCCTTCTTGTTCTTGAAGGTCCAGCTCCTCGAGCCGTTGACCACGGCCACATGGTTCTTCACCGGGAGCCAGGCACCGTCCTTGTAGTCCTGGTAGGAGAGGGCGAGGACGGCCTCGTAGCCGTCACCGGCCACCTTGTCCTTGGCCGTGGCGCCCTTGAACGATCCGGCGTAGAGCTTCTCCTTGGTATCGGGGATCTCTCCCGACACGTGGTACTCGTACGTGCCGCTGATCTCGGCCTTGCCACTGGTGGAGGTCTGGTTGAAGCCGAAGCCGGCCGCGCTCGCGGTGCCGGCCAGCCCGATGACGAGGGCGGATGCCACGGCGGAAGCTCCGAGGAGCGTGCGCTTCACAACACTGGTCATGGCTGTGTCTCCCTTTCTCAGGGAATGCAGAGGGTTGGTGTGGACCCGGCCGCAGTGGTTGCCTCCAGCGGCCGGCCAGACAGAAAGCTAGGCGAGCGGGACGCCGCGCCTCGGCACGCACCGGGATGATTCGGATCTCCACCCCGCGCGGGTGGCGCGGGGCCGGCGTACAACTTCAGCGGTAGTCGGGCCATGCTCGCGCGGTGGGCGCCGGTCCTGCGGCGGACTCATGGCCCACTCGTGTCGAGGGCCGTAAGCTGCGCCGATGCACGCTGGATTCGGGTTCCTCGACAGACCCGCGGGAAGATACCGGTCACTGGTCGTCGACTCGCTGCTGGCGCTGGGCTACGCCGGCGCCGGGCTGTTGCTGGGGCAGGAGCAGCCGCCGGTCGGATGGCGGGGCATGGACGAGTTCGGGGGTGTCCTGACCGTTCTGGTGGGTCTGGTCCTGCTGGCCCGCCGTATCGCCCCCGTCGTGGTGTTCGCTTCCAGCAGCGCGCTGTGGATCCTGTTCATCGCCTGCGGTTACTGGCCGGTGGTCAACTCGATGCCCCCGCTGTTGGGGCTGTACACCGTGGCGGCGACCCGACCCGTACGTACGTCCGCTGTGTGCACGGCAGTTGTGTCCGGGATATGGGTGTACGCGGGCCTGAGCAACGCCGACAACAGCTCCATGCCGACCGTCTTCGCCCAGGCGGTCCTGTTCCCGGCAGTGGTCTTCGTCGTCGGGCGCGGCTCGGGAGCCCTCGCCGAGCGGAACAGGCAGTTCGCCGCTCTGACCTACCAACTGCGCAGACAGCAGGAGGAGAACGCACGCCAGGCGCTCACCGAGGAGCGGGTGCGCATCGCGCGGGAGCTGCACGACGTGGTCGCGCACCACATGTCCGTGATCTCGCTCCAGGCGGGGATGGCCTCGTACGTGTTCCCCACGGACCCGTCGGCGAGCCGGCGGGCCCTGGACATCATCGCCGGCACCAGCAGGGAAGCGCTGGAGGAGATGCGCCGCATGCTCCTGCTCCTGCGTGTCGGCCAGGAGGGGCAGGCGGACCCGAAGGACGCCGACGCGCTGGAGGACGGCGGTGGCTACGCGCCGGCCCCCGGGCTCGACCTTCTGGACGGACTGCTCGAGCGTGTGAGGGGAGCGGGGGTCCACGTCACCATGGACGTCGTCGGCTCTCCCGCTCAGCTTCCGCAGGGCATGGACCTGTGCGTCTACCGGGTGATTCAGGAGGCGCTGACGAATGTGCTCAAGCACGCGGGGCCGACCCGGGCGAATGTCACCATCCGCTACGAGACCCACACCATCGTGGTGTGCGTGACCGATGACGGAGGAGTCAACTTCCGGCCAGAAAAGGCGATTTCACCCGGTCACGGCTTGATCGGGATGAGGGAACGCGCGAAGGTCTACGGCGGGGCAGTCACCGCTGGCCCCCGTACCCTCGGCGGATTCGAGGTCCGACTGGTCCTTCCGGCACCCACCCTCGGTGACCGGCCGGACGGTCCTGCGGCCCCGGGTCCCGGGGACGGCCGTTTCCGGTGAGGATTGCCCATGCCCACGGTGCTGGTGGTCGACGATCAAGTGCTCATCCGTGCCGGACTGGTGTCCCTGCTGAACGCCGCGCCGGGGCTGTCCGTGGTCGGCGAGGCCTGCGACGGGGAACAAGCCGTCCGGCAGGCGGAGGCCACCACACCCGATGTCATCCTCATGGATCTCCGCATGCCGGGCACCGATGGCATCACGGCGACGGAACGCATACTCGGCCGGGGAGGCGACTCGGCGCCGAGGATCCTGGTGCTGACGACCTTCGACCAGGACGAATACGTCTACAACGCCCTGCGCGCGGGCGCCTGCGGATTCCTGCTGAAGGAAACGCCTCCCGAGCGCCTGATCTCCGCCATCCACACCGTCGCCTCGGGCGACATGCTGTTCGCGCCGACCGTCACCAGACGCCTGATCGAGGCGTACCACCCCGGGCCGACACCGCCTGCGGTGATCGCCCCGGAATGGCACACCGTGACCAACCGGGAACGCGACGTCCTGCGGCTGGTGGCCACGGGCGCGACCAACACGGAAGTCGCCCGGCAGCTCTTCATCAGCGAAGCCACCGTGAAGACCCACCTCAACCGGGCGATGGCCAAACTCGGCCTCTCCAGCCGCGCCCAAGTCGTCGTCTTCGCCTACGAGACGGGCCTGGTGACGCCGGGTGGCCCGACAAACCTGCCTCGGTCCGCCGGCTTCACGGGGTGGTGAGCAGAGGCGTCAAGCGAGCGATGGTGTCAGTGAGTGGTGGCGCCGGCGGTCGGCTCCGCGTCCATGCGCCGCAGCGCGGCCTTGAGCGCCGTCTCGAGCGCCAGGTCCGCCGGGACCTGAACGTCGGGAACGACACCCACGCCCTCCCAGTTGGTACCGGTGACGGTGTTGATGCTCCGGGCTACCGGCACGGTCACGAGTATGTGCTCGGCGACCGCGTGGCGGGCGGTCGGATGAGCGCCGCCCCGCGTGGTCGCACCCACGACAACGGCCCGGCCGTTCGCCTGCAGGGTGTACGCCACGTCCTCGCCCCCGGAGAACGTGATCTCGCTCGTGAGCACGTAGACGGGGCGGTCCGCGTAGCGCGGCGCGGGCAGGTGCGCGGCCGTCCAGAACTGCTGGGTCGTGCCGGTGGTCCGGTCGTAGATGTCGTTCAGGTGCACCTGGTCGTCGGGGAAGAAGTAGCTGCACCACATCGCGGCCCCTTCCGGTGACCCGCCGAGGCAGGCCCGCAGGTCCAGCACGAGGGCGGAGCTGTGCGCGACCAACTGCATGGCCGCGCCGATCACGCTCGCGCCCTCCGTGGCGGTCGCGATGCGCGTGAGCTCGATGAGCCCGACGTTCCCCTCCAGGCGCTCGACGCGCCGGACCCCCTGGTTCTCGGCCCTCATCAGGGAGAGGAAGGCGGCCCGCCCGCCGTCCTCGTCCTGCGGGGCCAGCGACTGCGGCTCGTCCGTCCAGAGCAGCCGCAGATGCCTGTCCGGGCACACCTCCTGAAGGTGCGCCGTCACCGCCTCGCACAGCGCGGGCCCCTCCAGGCCCTCGTACGCACCCGCTGCGAGACGACTCCGGATCGCGGCGTCGACGACAACGGCCTTTTCGGGGAAGACATAACCTGCACTGATCCGGTCCAGGGCCTGTCCGATTACTTGCTCGTTAGTGATCATGAAGGGTCATGCTAGACAGCCAACAGGCTCAGGACCAGCGGATTTCAGTGAAGGTCAGAGGTCCGGAGTCAGTCCCCCGTGGTGTTCTCGAGCCCCTCCAGGCTGTCCATGAAGGAGCTCACGGAGAACACCGCGCGGCCGGGGCCGGCCGGTCCGTAGCCGGGCGGGGAGCTCAGGCCGTACTCCTCCAGGGTGGCTCGGTACGCCTCCAGCAGCCGGATGTGGTATTCGAGGGGTGCGCCCAGCGGGTTGGCCTTGCCGAGGGGGGTCGTGGGCTCGGGGCACCAGGTGGTGAAGCGCGGTACGACGCCGTTCGACATGAAGAACCGCAGGCCCTCGGTGGTGGATGCGATGGCCTCGTCGACGCTGGTGAAGCCGAACGGTTCGGCCATCTCGATGCCCGCGACGAAGTTGGGGATCACGTTGCGGGGACCGAACACCTCGGCGGAGTCCAGGATCCTGCGGTGCCATTCGTCGCGTCCGACGTAGCGTTCCTTGCCGGGGCAGTGCAGTTGGAACAGCCGGCGGTCCCACACCTCGAAGTTGGGGTGGTAGATGCGGATGCCGTGATCGTGGAAGCGCTGCACGTCGGCGCGGGGGAGTGCCTGGGCGACGACCTTGCCGATCCAGCGGCCGGGGAAACGTTCCTCGATGGCCTTGGCGTAGTGGCCGTAGAAGTCGGCCTCGTCGCGGCCGGCGACCTGTGAGGTGATGGAGCCGCCGGTGAGGGTGTAGGCCCGGGAGGTGCCCGCGGTGTCGTACTTGTCGATGATCTCCAGGGCTTCCAGCACTTCCTCCACCGGCTTCACCCCGGTGTAGGGGCGGCCGGCCGCCTTGTGCTGGCGCCAGTTGTGGTTGATGTCGCAGAACTGGCACTCCTCCTTGGCCCCGAAGTACTGGCACACGCGGAAGACCGTCAGGTAGATGAGGTAGCCCCACTGGATGGTCGGCGCGACCTCCATCACCGACTTGCCGTTGGAGAGCGTGTGCCGGTAGTACTCCGGCATGGGCGGCAGGCCGACGTCCGCGATCCGTACGCCGTCCAGATACAGGCCGAGCGTGCCGTCCTCGCCGCCCCGCACGATGTACGGGGAGTCCGGGTTGACCCGTACGGAGACCACGGTGCGGCGCAGTCCGTAGGGGCCGCCGGTGAGCACGATCTCCTCGGGAGGCCGGTTGAGGGCTGCCGCACCGAGCTCGGGCAGGGTGCGGTGGTCGAAGGAGAAGATGAAGTACGACTTCGGCTTGACGTCACCGCGGGAGCCGTCGGCGGCGCCGCTGAGCGCGGACTCGTCGAAGGCCATGCCGCCCCGCAGGAGGTCCTCCTTGATCACGGCTTCCCTCGGTACCTGGGGGAAGCGCCCCATCAGGTCCTCGATCAGCGCGGTGCGGCTGGTGTTCTCTCTCTGTTCCTTCATCTCTGACTCCTTGAGGGTTGCGGTCGCGGTCCCGGCCCGCCTCGAACGCCGTGCCGCGGCCGGGGTGCCGGGCGTGGATCGTCGTTGGGCGACCGGCGGGGTTTCACGCGGGGCCTTCACGGTTTGCGGGCGTGCAGCACGCGCAGCCCCCGTGGGCCGGTGGCGTCGTGGCTGACCTCCAGGCCGGCGTCGCCGCACTGCCCGGCCAGCCAGTCGGCACCGATGCGCAGCTTCGGATAGCTGCTGGCGCGCAGGGACCACTGCCCGTCCACGCGGAGGTGGAGCAGGTCGTGGACCATCACGGTGTCCTGGTCGACGTACTCCAGGAAGCAGGTCAGCAGCCGGTTCTCGTCGCTGCGCACGGGCAGGATGCGGTCGGTGCCCTCCAGCGGCCGGCTCAGGTCGCGGTAGGTGATGACGAGGTGGCCGCCCGGGGCGAGCGCGTCGTGGATGTCGCCGAGCAGGGACACCACCTCGGATGCGGAGCTCAGGTGGGGGAGCGTGTCTCCCATGCAGAGCACCGCGGCGACCGTCGCGGGGGCTGCGATACGGGGCAGGACGGTGCGGATGTCGGCATGCAGCGGGCGGATCGCCGCGTGCTCGCCGGCGTACCGGGTGAGTTCGTCCAGTAACTTCTTGCTGGTGTCGACCGCGGTGACCGACTGGAAGCCGAGGCCGGCCAGCGCCAGTGACTGGGCGCCGGGACCGCAGCCGAGGTCGACGGCGGCGGTGGCGCCGGCTCCTTCATCGGGCCGGACGCCGAGGCTGCGCAGCAGTGTGGCCTGACTCTCGGCGAGCGAGGCGACGTCCCCGCCGAGCATCCAGGTGTACTGGTCCGCGAGCAGTTCTTCATAGTGGTCGGCAACGGTTGCCATATGAACTCCTTCGGTGCGGGCAGCGGATGGGGATCACTCGCGCGCATCGGGGGCCGGGGCGGGCTCATCCGCCGCGGTCGCCGCATCCTCGGGGTGCGCGGCGTCGCGGACCCAGTCGGCGAGATCGGCGAGATGGATGTTGGCCCGAGCGGCGTCGAGTTCGGCACCGAGCGCTGCCCGGTAGGTGGAGGTGGCTGCCGCGTAGCGGTCACGCCCGGCCTGGGTGATGACGGCGGTCACCGCCCGGCCGTCGGCGCCGCCCGGAGTCCGCTCGGCCAGCCCCTGGGCCTCGAGCCGGGCGATCAGCCGGGTCACCGAGCTGTCCTTCATCCCGAGGCGCTCGGCCAGTTCGCCCATGCGCAGCGCGCCGTCGTTCTCGGGCCGGCTGAGCGCGCACATGGCCCGGTACTCCGACAGCGGCAGGCCGTGGCGCCGCTGCAGCACCTCGTCGAGCCGGCGCTCCATCCGGCCCATCAGCCGCACCGCCGTGCACCAGCGGTCGTCCTCGGCGTCGTTGGCGGCTGCAGGGGCCGGATGCGAGGTCTGTAAGGGTCCGTCCACGCAGCGCAAGATATCTGCTTGCACATACAAGAATCAACGCCCCGGCTGTTGAGGGGTGTTGAGGCCGAATGCCGCGGCGGGCCCGGGTCCAGGCCCCGGGTCCAGGCCCCGAGGCCTGGATCCGAGCCCGCGCGGCGCGGCCACCGGTGAGCTCGTGGTGGTCTCGTGGTGGTCAGCTGCCCTGACCGTGCATGACCAGCGCCCAGGCGAGCAGGGCGAGGGCGGCCGTGCACAGCACCGCCCGCCACAGGTTGGCGCGGACCCAGGGTGCCTCGAAGGCGCCGCGCACGGCGGCCGGATCGGTGATCTGCTCGATCGGTCCCGCCGCCTCCAGGGCGTTGTTCAGCGGGATGTTCACCCGGGCCGTGATGCCCATCGCCGCGAGGTAGGCGAGGAGCGCGCCGATCAGCGGCGCCAGCGCCCCGCGCTCGCCGGGCCCGGTGGCGTGAAGTACCACCGCCACCGCTGTGAACAGCAGCGCCCCGAGGTAGCCGAGCATGAACCAGCCGTTGAGGATGGCCACATTGATGCGCTGCATCGTCTCGATCATGGTCCGGTCGCCGCTGCGCCGAAGGCCCGGCATGACGGACACCGAGAATCCGTAGAAGAGGCCGCTCATCAAACCCATGGTGATCGTCGCGGCGATCAATGACGCGAACCGTGCCGTTTCCAAGTGGAGCCCCCCGGGTCGAGAATTGGTCATCGAACGGTCAAGTCCTGCCGATCATAAGTGGGGACCGGCCCGGGGTGCCCCCGTAGTCTGGCCGTGTCCGTCTGCACCATCCGTATCCATCCGTATCCATCCGTATCCATCCGTAGCCATCCGTACCGCCGCCGAACGGAGTCGCCGCCATGCTGACCGCCCTCACCGGTGCCTACGGGGACCGCGCGGACGCGCTCACCGTCGCCGGCCGCACCACCTCCTACGAGGAGCTGCTCGGGGCGGCCGGTGCGGTGGCCGCCGACCTCGCAGGGGCCCCCTTCCCCGCCTTCGCCGTGACGGCCACGGCCTCCCTGGAGACGGTGGCCGCGGTGGTGGGCGGCCTGCTGGCCGGGGTGCCCTGCGTACCGCTGCCGCCGGACGCCGGGCCCGCCGAGCGCGAGCACATCCTGCGCGACTCCGGGGCCCGCCTCATCGAGGTGGACTTCGCCCGGCGCTCGGCCACCTGGCCGACCCGCACGGCCGCTCCGGGCGCTCCGGGCGATCCGGCGCTGATCCTCTACACCTCCGGGACCACGGGCCCGCCCAAGGGCGTGGTCCTCAGCTCGGCCGCGATCGCCGCAGACCTGGACGCGCTCGCCGAGGCCTGGCAGTGGAGCGCCGAGGACACGCTGGTGCACGGTCTGCCGCTGTTCCACGTGCACGGGCTCGTCCTCGGCGTCCTCGGCGCCCTGCGCACCGGCAGCCGCCTCGTGCACACCGGGCGCCCGACCCCCCAGGCCTACGCGGAGGCCGGCGGCAGCCTGTACTTCGGGGTGCCCACGGTGTGGTCCCGCATCGCCCGAGCGCCACAGGCCGCAGCGGCGCTGTCCGGGGCCCGGCTGCTGGTGTCGGGCAGCGCGGCCCTGCCGTCGCCCGTCTTCCGCGACCTCGAACACCTCACCGGGCACCGCATCGTCGAGCGGTACGGGATGACCGAGAGCCTGATCACCGTCAGCGGCCGGGCGGGCGGCGAGGTCCGCCCGGGCACGGTCGGCACCCCGCTCACGGGCATCCGTACGCGCATCGCCGCCGAGCCGGGCGCCGACATCGGGGAACTCCAGCTCACGGGGCCCACACTGTTCTCCGGCTACCTGGGCCGGCCCGAGGCGACCGCCGCCGCGTACACCGAGGACGGCTGGTTCCGTACGGGCGACATCGCGGCCGTCGACGAGGCGGACGGCGTGCACCGGATCGTGGGCCGTGCGTCCATCGACATGATCAAGTCCGGCGGGTACCGGATCGGTGCGGGCGAGGTCGAGAACGCGCTGCTGGACCACCCCAAGGTGAGCGAGGCGGCCGTGGTCGGCGTCCCGGACACGGATCTGGGCCAGCGGATCGTCGCCTTCGTCGTCGCCGAAGGGGTCACCGGCGCGGAACTCACCGATTTCGTCGCGGCGCACCTGTCGGCGCACAAGCGCCCGCGCGAGGTCCGTTTCGTGGCCGCCGTGCCGCGCAACGCCATGGGAAAGCCGCAGAAGCGGCTGCTGCTGGGCGAGGAGTACCAGGAGCGGACCTGAGCCTGGCGGATCCCCTGAGCTGGCCGTGGCCGGTGGCAGTGGGCTGTGGTCTGCTGCCGTCCGCGGCCGCCTGCGGCGGTGCGGCTGCGGTCAGTGCGCGTCGCGGACGAGGTGGCGGACCAGGACCTGGAGGGCCTCGGTCACCTCGGGCAGTCGCTCGGCATCCGCCTCGCCCAGCGCCCTGGCCAGGGTCTCCTCGACCTTGGACGCTCCGGCGGCCCGTACGGATGCCACGCGCGCCGAGGTCCCCGGGGCCTGCCGCACCAGCGTGCGGCGGCGGTCGGCGGGGTCCGGCGCCGTCTCCACGGACCCGGCCTCGCGCAGGCGGGCGACGGCGCCGGAGACCTGACTCTGCGGCAGGCCGGTGCGCACGGCGGTCTCTCCCACGGTGGTGTCCGGGTGCGCGGCGATGTCCCCGGCCACGATCACCACGGAGCGGGTGCTGCCGGCATACCGGCCGGCGCCGCCCGGGGGTTCGGGCAGGGCTTCCTCGCCGAGTTTCATCAGGGCCCGGCCCAGCAGGAACAGTTCGATGCCATCCACCCGGCCAAGGTACATCAACGGAGATACATCGGTCTTGATGTATCTGTTTCGATGAGTTAGCCTGATCGCAGAGCAGCGGACGAAGGGGCCGCGCCGACCGTACGAAGGAGTCGCCATGTCCGCCGCCGCGATCACTGCTGCCGCCCTCCGGGTTCCGGGCGCCACCTTGCACCACCAACTCCAGGGCGATGGACCTCTGTTGCTCATCGCGCAGAGCGGCGAGGGGGACGCGGACCGTACCGTCGACCTCGTTCCGCACCTCACCGACCACTACACCGTCCTGACCTACGACCGCCGCGGCCTCTCCCGCAGCCGGCCCGAGCAGCCCGGGCGGACGGCCACCCTCGCCGAGCACGCCGAGGACGTGCACCATCTGCTGGCCGCCGTCACCGACGAGCCCGCCCTGATGCTCGGCTGCAGCCTGGGCGCGGTGATAGGCCTGCACCTGGCCGCCCGTCACCCGGAGCAGCTCGCCACCCTGATCGCCCACGAGCCGGTCGCCCCGCGGCTGCTGCCCCAGCCCGCCCGTGGCCGCCACGAGGCGGAACTCGCCGCCCTCCAGGACACCTACCGCACGCGTGGGCTGGCCGTCGCCCTCCCGGAGATAGCGCGCGTCCTGGGCATCGACCCCGCCCGGCGGGACGCGGAGCCCGGCCTCACCCCGCAACCCCTGGACGAGCGGCGCCGCGCCAACTTCGGCTACTTCATCGAGCACGACTTCTCGGCGATCATCCACGACAGCCTCGATCCGGCCGAACTCACCGGCGCCACGACCCGGATCGTCCCGGCCCTGGGCGCGACCACCTCACCGGCCGTCTTCGACCACCAGTGCGCGAGAGGCCTGGCGGACCTGCTCCAGGCCCCCATAGCCACGTTTCCGGGCGGGCACAACGGCAACACCACCCACCCGAAGGCCTACGCGGCCGCCCTGCGGGCGCAGCTCGCCACTGCCTGAGCGGCGGCGGCCTCCGCACTCTGGGGAAATCCCCTGGGCAAGCGCCCGGTGGCGTAGGTACGTTGGCGCTTATGGATCACACGGCCGATGGCCACAGAACCGATCAGCGTGCCCTGGCAGCGGCGGCCGTCACCGTCGCACTGTGGGCCTCCGCCTTCGTCTCCATCCGTTCGGCGGCCGCCCACTACGATCCGGGGGCGCTGGCTCTGGGACGGCTCCTGACGGCCTCGCTCGCCCTGGCGGTCGTGCTGATCGTCAAGCGGGTCCCGTTGCCGCCGCGCCAGGCCTGGCCCGGGATCCTGGCCTCCGGAGTGCTGTGGTTCGGCCTCTACATGGTGGCGCTGAACTGGGGCGAGCAGGGTGTGGACGCCGGTACCGCGGCCATGATCGTGAACATCGGCCCGATCGTGATCGCCCTGCTCGGAGGATGGCTGCTGGGGGAGGGGTTCCCGCCGAAGCTGCTGGCGGGCATGGGCGTCTCCTTCGCGGGCGCGGCCGTGGTGGGCCTGTCCACCTCCAAGGGCGGCTCCGCCTCCCTGACCGGTGTCCTGCTCTGCCTGCTGGCCGCTCTCGCCTACGCGGCCGGGGTCGTCTCGCAGAAGCCCGCGCTGAAGTACGCGAGCCCGATCCAGGTGACCACGTACGGCTGCTTCGTCGGCACGGCGCTCACCCTCCCCTTCGCCGGGCAGCTGCTGTCCCAACTGCCCGATGCGCCGACGGCGGCCACGCTCAACATGATCTACCTGGGCCTGTTCCCGACCGCCCTGGCCTTCACCACCTGGACGTACGCCCTCGCCAGGACCACCGCCGGAAAGCTGGGCGCTACCACGTACGCCGTGCCCGCCGCCGTGGTGCTCATCGCCTGGATCGTGCTGGACGAGATCCCCGGCTGGCTGACCCTGCTGGGCGGCGCGATCTGCCTGGCCGGCGTCGCCGTCTCCCGCAGCCGCCCCGGCCGCCGCGCCCCGGCGACCGTGCAGCCGAGCGACGGCGAGAGCGTGCACGCCGCGGACTGACCGCGCCCCCCCGAGGACGGCGGGGTCAGCGAAGACCCGGCCGTCCCGGGCGCGCGCCGCGGCTGCCATGGTGTGGTCGTCGCCGCGGCAGCGGGTGCGCGCCAGGTGGGCGGCGGCCTCGAGGAGTTCGTGGTCGACGTGGTGTGCCTGCGTGGTCATCTTCCCTGCCTTGGTGCGGTGTCATGTACGACGCCTGGGGACGTGGAGGGCCCGGCCTGTGCCCGGTAGCGGCCCGGGGTCGTGCCGAACTCGCGGCTGAAGGCGTGCGAGAGGGCGTACGGGGTGCCGTAGCCGACCTGGCGGGCGATGGCGGCCAGGGGCAGGTCGCCGTCGCGCAGCAGCGCCGCGGCCAGGCTCAGGCGCCACCAGGTCAGGTAGGCCATCGGGGGCCGGCCGACCAGGGAGGTGAAACGCCGGGCGAGGGTGGGGCGGGAGACCCCCGCCTGCTCGGCGAGGCGCTCATTGGTCCAGGGCGCGGCCGGGTCCGCGTGCAGCGCCCGCAGGGCCGCGGCCGCCACCGGGTCACCCAGTGCGGCCGACCACACCCCGGTCCTGCCCTCGGCCACCCAGGAACGAATCATGTAGACGAGGAGCAGGTCGAGCAGGCCGGGGACCGCGATGCCGGATCCGGGCCGCATCTCGGCCAGCTCGCAGCCCAGCAGGTCGATGGCGGCACGGAGTTCGGGACGCGCACCCACCCGGTTCGGCAGGTGGACGACCTGCGGCAGCTCCGCCATCAGCGGGTGTACCCGACTGCGGTCGAGGCGGTACTTGCCGCACAGCATCTCCACCACCCCGGAACCCTCCCGCGCCCCGCCCGCCGCGAGCGGCCCGCGCATCCCGCCCCACTGTCCGAACGGCACCGCCCGCTCCACCGTCCCCGCATCGGCCGGGCGATCGGCGAGCACGTGGCCCGAGCCGTACGGCAGCAGCACCGCGTCACCCGGACCCAGCGAGAGCGGGGAGCCTCCGTCGGGCAGCAGCCAGCAGCTGCCCTCCAGTACGACGTGGAAGCCGGCGCCGTCGTACGGGTCGAGCCGCGTGCACCAACTCCCGCTCACCCGTACCCGCTCCGAGGAGGGCCGCCCGATGCGCACGGCCGAGATCGCGTCACTCACCACGTCCATCAGGTCACGGTATCCCCGGCGTCAAGGATGAGACGTCCACGTATCCGCATGAGCCATACGGGCATTGAGCGGCTCACCGGCTCTTCCTAGAGTCGACGGCATGACGAGCGAGAGCAAGCAGACCCTCATGCTGGGGGACGTCGAGATCACCCGGGTCGTCGAGTGGCAGGGGCCCTTCGCTCCGGCCCGCGGCCTCCTGCCCGACTCCACGCCCCAGGTGTGGAAGGACAACGAAGAATGGCTGGCGCCCGACCACTGGCAGCCGGACGACGACAGCGCGGTCATGGCCCTGCAGACCTGGGTCCTGCGCAGCGCCGGACAGACCGTCCTGGTCGACACCGGGGTGGGCAACGGGCGCGAACGGCCCAACTCGCCGCTGTTCCACCACTGGCAGGGGGACTTCCTCGACCGCCTGGCAGGGGCGGGGATCCGCCCACAGGACGTCGACATCGTCGTCAACACCCACCTGCACGCCGATCACGTCGGCTGGAACACCCACGACGCCGGGGGAGAGTGGATCCCGACCTTCCCCAACGCCCGCTACCTGATCCCGGCAGCCGACGACTTCCACTTCGGCCCCCGCAACTCCCACGGCGGCGGCCTGAAACCGGACGACCGCCTGATGTACGAGGACAGCGTCGCGCCCGTCCACCGGACCGGGCAGGCAGTGCTGTGGGACGGCGTCCACCACATCGACGAACACCTCACCCTGGAGTCGGCACCCGGCCACACCCCCGGCTCAGCCGTGCTGCGCGTCGCCTCCGGCGGCGAGCGGGCGGTCTTCGTCGGCGACCTCCTGCACAGCCCGGTGCAGATCCTCGCGCCCTCCTGCAACAGCTGCTTCTGTCTGGACGCGGAACAGGCGGCGACCACCCGCCGCCGCATCCTCGAACGGGCCGCGGCCGACCGGGAACTGGTCGTCCCCGCCCACTTTGCCGGCCCCGGCGTGTTGGAGATCCGCCAGGAGGCCGACACCTTCACCCCCGCCCGTTGGACGTCCTGGCCCGCCTCCCCCGCCATGAGCGGCCGGCGGCCGCGCTGACCGGGGACGGCCCCGGCTCTACGGTGATGCGGTCGCGCCTGACGCGTCGAGCGCCGCCACCAACGCCTTCGCCTCCGCGTGCGCCCGGGGTACGTCCACGTCGTCGCAGATGACTTCGAGTCCGAGCGCCGCGTACTCCGGCTTGCCGGGGAAGGCGTAGTACGACTGGTAGGCGAAGTAGGCGCGCAGCTCGTCGGCGGGGTCGCGGCCGACCGACAGGCCGGCGAAGCGCTCCTCGGTCGCCGGGCCCGAGAGCAGCGTGCGCGTGCTGGTCTCGCTGAGGTGGAGCTCCCGCTCGTAGGGCTCAGCCGTGAGCGGCAGGTCGAGCACCGCACGGGCGAACTCCCGGGCGTGCGCGGCGTCGTCGAAGGCGAGGAGCTCGCTGAAGTCGGGCAGGGCGGCCAGCAGCAGCCACCGCGCGGGCCGGCCCGCCTCGGCGGGTTCGCAGGCGACCGAGAGGACGCACGCCCGCTCCTCCGCGGGTCCCTTCCACGCGTAGGTGAACACCTGCTCGAAGTTCATGACGCCGGCGCCCCGGTTCTCCAGGCGTGGGCGGCGACCGCGAGGGCCGCCGCGTAGCCCGCGGGGGCCGGCAGGTCCGTCAGGGTCCAGTCCGCGACCGTCGCCGGGGTGGGGCCGGAGCCGACGTACGGGTCCGCGAGGCCGAGGGCCAGGCCCCTGCCGATGGCCTTGAGGCAGGCCTCCTTGCGGGACCAGACGCGGGCGAGCGCGGCCCGGCGCTCGGCAGGCGCCAGGGCGGTCAGCTCGGAGGTCTCCGCCGGGTGCAGGGTGGGCAGCACGTCGGCCACCGCCGCCGCGCTCGGGGTCTCCTCGACGTCCACACCGACCGGGACCGCGGCGAACGCGAAGTAGGCCATGTCGCCGCTGTGCGAGAGGGAGAAGTGGACGGCGCCCCCGGCCACGGCGGGACGGCCGTGCGGGCCGCCACAGCACGGGCAGTCCTCCCGGACCAGACGTACGTCCCGCGGGGCCATCCCCAGGTAGCCGCCCAGGAGCACCCGCAGCCCCACGTGCGAGGCGAGATAGCGCTGTCGGGCGCCGTGCCGCACGAGTCGCTCGGCCCGCGAGCGTTCGTCGGCGTCCAGCACCGCCGCCGCCTCGGCGACACGGTGACCGCCGACGACGTCCTGCAGGGTGTCCATCGACCACACGGTCACGGCCGCACCCTCCGGGGGCGGTCCGATCCGCGGCACGCCGCCGCCGAGTTGATTCACATACTCGATCACCCGACCGAGAGTAGACCAGACGGCCGGTGAACCGTCCGCCGCATCGTCCCCACCTCGACCGCCCGGCCAAATCCCGTCTCCGCGCACCGTTCATGGCGGCGCCGCGGGTTGAGTACGGTCTGCTCATGCACATCAATGCAGCGGAGCAGCAACGGGGGCATGTACTCCTGATAGCCGGGGACGCCGCCGTGCGCCGACGTACCGTACAGCTCGCGCCCAGCGCCAATCTCGCTGCCCTCGCGATGGTGCCGGCTGCGGTGCTGCTCGACAGCCAAGTCCCCAGCGACACCGTGTGCCTCGACGGGGCCCGCAACCCGAACACCGTCCTGACGCGGTTGCGCACGGCCGCCGCGACGCCGGGCCCGCTGCTGCTCTACCTCTCGGGCCGGCTCACCGTCGACCGCCGTGGCCGCCAGCTCCACCTGGCCCTGGTCGGCACCACGCCGGGCACGGTCCGCTACACCTCACTGCCCTGGCAGTGGCTGGCCACCGAACTGCGCGGCCGTCCCGCGGGTCTGACCACGGTGCTGCTCGACCTCGCCGCAGACAAGGAGGCCTGGCCGCTGCTCCAGGAGTACGGCCACCTGCCCGCCTCGCCCTGGGCGGAGGTGTACGGAGTGGTGTGCCCGCCTGCCTTCGCCACTGAGGGCTCGGCGGTGAGCAGCTACACCCGGCACTGGATCGACCAGCTGCGCCACAGTCCCACCAGGCCGGCCAACGTCCACCTGCACGCCCTGGCGGTGGGAACGGCGGCGCTGCCGCCGGGCACCCTCATCCTGCCGAGCAGCCACGAGCTCGGCAGGCGGCCCGCCTCACAGCCGCAGCAGGGACATGGACAGGGTCAGGGCCGGCAACAGGAACAGCCCAGGCCGCATCCGCCCCAACCGGCGGTCCCCCCGGCTCCGGCCGCCACCCCCGCCGCCTCCGCCCAGGACCCGCGGCCGCACATCCACGCCCTGGCCACCGGCGGCCGCCACCACGAGGCGGCCACCCTCGCCCAGGCATGGGAACAGCACGTCCTGCAGACCTACGGGTTCAACTCCCCGGAGGCGACCCAGTGGGCGGAGATCCGCGCCGACCTCGCACGGATGGCGGGCGACTTCCGCCTCGCCACCCGGCTGTGGATCGCCGCCGGCCAGGCCCGCCTGGCCCGCCAGGGCCCGGGCGATCCCGAGGTACACGCCGCGGCGGCCGGCGCCCTCCACTGCTGGACCCAGCTCAAGGACCAGGCGGCGGCGCTCGAGTCGGGGCCGGAGCTGATCCGCTTCCTGCGCGTCCTGCCGTCCTTGGACCCCCGCCACCTGCACCTGACCGAGCAGCGGCTGGAGGCGCTGCGTACCGCGCACCGCCCGCGGGCCCTCCGTACGTAGCAGCCGGGCAGGCCCGCGCAGGCGGCACGCGTGGCGCGGAGCCGTTCCCGTCGACACCACGAGAACGGTTCCGCGTACGACGCCCGGGTATCGGCTGCTCAGTACTCGCCGTCGAGGGCGGAGGACGATTCCGCACGGTAGCAGGCGGAGACGACCTTGAAGAGGATCATCGAGCCCCCGGTCGCCGACTTCTTCACACCCGTGACGTGTACGGCGAACTGCTCGCCCTTGTTCTCGGCATAGATCTCGGGATCCTGCGCCTGGCTGTTGGCCTTGCCGTCCTTGGTGATCTTCCAGCCGTTCTGGTTGAGCGCCTTGCGTAGATTCTGCATGCCCTGCTCGACCTGCTCGTCGGAGATCTCGTACACCGACCACGGGTGCGACAGGGAGAACAGGTCGTCCCCGTACTCGCGGCACCGTGAAACGCTCGGGCCTGGCTCGGTCACCTTGCCCTTGACCCCGGTCATCTCCAACAGGCCGCTGGAGGCCAGTTTCGTCTTCTTGCGGGCCGGGTCGGGATCCATCCTCACCGGCGTGTAATCGAGTTCCTTCACGTTCGTACACCCCACAGACAGCATGGACAGCGATCCGGCAAGCACGACGGCGAGAGCCGTGGCTCGCATCATTCTGGCGATTCCGCGATCGCGGACCGCCTTCTTCGTGTCAGTCACGCTGGACCTTGTCGTATCGGCCCGCGACCACAGCCGCCTGATTTTCGATGCTCAATGAGTGATCTCTCCAGTAGTCGGTGTGGCTCTCGGCATCGTTCGCCATGATATTGGCTCCGAAATCCTCGTCGGAGGGCACGTTCTGCCCCCATACGCTTCCGAAAGGCAGCATTTCCTTCCACCACTTGTTTCCGCCGCCGAGCCCGGCCATCTTGCCGCCGGCGGGTACCTGGTCGTCGGCGAAGGAGGCCGCCTGGGACCACACGTGGCCCTCGCCCGCGTCCAGCTCCTTGGCGTGGCCGACCAGCATGCCGGGGCTGCCGACCGCGACGATGTCGTCGGCGCGCAGGTCGCCCGCGTTGGAGGCGGCGCCGAGGACCGTGCTGCCGTAGCTGTGGCCGATGATCGTGGTGTGACTGGCGTCGTCACCGCCCTGGAGGTTCTCCAGGCCCGCCATGAAACGGTTCAGGTCGGGCGCCGCGTCCTCGGCGTAGTGCTTCTTCATCGCCTCCGGAACGATGCTCTGCGGGGCCTCGTACCCGATCCAGGTGATCGTGGACACGTCCTGGCCGGGGACCTGGGCGTGGGTCTCCTTCCACAGCTCGCTCATGTGGTGGATGTAGTCCTCGGACTTCGTGATGTTGGTGTACGTACCCGGCACGAAGACCGCCGTGTGGTCCGCGGTGTCGGGGTTGCCGTTGGCGACGATGGCCCGCCCGCCGCCCTTGGTGTCGAAGCCGAGCAGGTAGGCCTCCGGCAGACCCTCCGTGCCCGTCGCGTCGAACCGGCTCTGGATCGCGTTCATCCCCTTGAGGTTCTTCTCCAGGAACTCCTTGTCCTTGGCGTACTTCTTGTCCCACTCCGACCAGGCCGGGTTGAGGACCACCGCCGGGTAGTCCCGCCCGGAGGGGACGTACTTCTGCGGCTGCGGGGGAATGCCGTTCAGCTTGAGCTGGAACTCGCCGTGCTTCTCCGCCAGTACGGTGCGGTTGGCTTCGTCGCGGACCACGCTGGGCAGTCCGTCCAGGGCGCCCACCTCCGCCGCGTTCAGCGAGAGGTACGCCGCCTGCTCGTCCGCCGACAGGCCCTTCCACCAGTCGGCGTTGGCCTTCGGGTCGCCGTCCTTGGGCGGAGCCTTGATGTGGTCGAGGTAGTCCTTCGCGCCGCTGCGGACGTCGGCGGTGTCGCTCTGCGCGTCGACCCAGTCCGAGTCGGAGACGACGAGGTCGTCGTCCGCCTTGAGCTTGCGGAGCTTCGGCGCCCACAGGGTGTCCGCCTCGGTGGCCTCGGCCACCGCCTGGGCTATGCGGTTGGCTATCTCCACCGCCTTGCCGAAGTTCGGGTTGGGGTGGATGTTCGCGGCCTGCCGCTCCAGGGCGGAGGACAGGTCGTTGGCGTCACGCGTGGGGTCGATCACCCCGCCCGAGGGCTTGCCCTTCGCGCTGCCGGTGACCGTACCGCCCTCGGGCAGCTTGCCGTCCTTCTCCGTCCCGCCGGGCGGATAGGACACCGAACCGTCGGCCCCCACGGAGAACTTCGCGGCCTCCGCGTCCGCCACCGCCGCGTCCAGCTTCCGCCGGGCGTCCGTCAAAGACGCCGCGAGCGCGTTCAGGGAGGTGGCGGCCAGCCCGCACTCGACCTGCGTGTAGTGGAAGTTCTTCGCCAGCGCCCGCAGCTGCTCCAGCGCGGCGGTCACCGCATCACCGCTCAGCCCGTCCCGCAGCCGGGCCGTGATCTGGCCCTCGGCGCTTCCGTAGGCGTGGTCGGCCATGGCGCTCACCGACTGGTAGCCGTCGGCGGCCTCCGTGAACTCGGTCGGCTTGAGCGCCTTCAGCGTCGCGTAATCCATACCCGCCCTCACCGGCCCCCGTTGTTGCCGCCGGTGGCGGGAGTGTCCTTGTACTGCTCGTTCATCTTGGCGAAGTCGCCGCGAAGGGCCTCGTCATTGCTCACCTGGCCCTTGCCCGCGCTCACCATGGGGCCCTGGAGCGCACCGCACTTGCCGGTCAGCCCGTCCAGATAGCCCTTCCAGGACTGGTACAGCTCCTGCTGGGCCGCCGCACTTTCCACCCCGGAGATCACGGCGCCCTTCTGGCCGGCCTCGAACTCGGTCAGGGCCTTCTTGATCCCCGACACCAGGAGACCGACGTCGTCGGCCCCCCGCTTCCAGACGGCCATGTCGGACTTCAGGTCCTCGCCGCCGCCGCCGCCGCCGCCGCCGCCGCCACCGCCACCGTCGGCCGCCGCGCTCGCCAGCCGCATCTGCGTACCGGCTGCCGTCTCCTGTTTGAGCCCCGCCCACTCCGTATCGAAGGAGGAAATGCTCACCCGAGCCCCCGTAGAATCGCGAATGCAATGATCAAAGGCTCATCCTACGAGTGTGCTGGGGGTGGCCCGGCCCCCCACCCCGTACCCTCCGTACCACGACATGAGCGCCGCGGGGTGACCCGACCGGTCATCCGGCCGGTATGTCCCCGTTGGCACCGCTCCGGAGCCGGTCGGCCGCCGTGGCCGCGCCGACCCATCGTCACAAGACCCTTACAAACGAGCCAAGTTATGTGGCCGCGGCCGACATCGCCCCGGCCTCGCGCTCACCGACTCGCACCGCAGCGGTGTGCAGGAAGCGCGTGACGGCGGAGTCCAGGAAGTCGCCGAATTCCTCGGGGGTGGTGATCCGGGGGCATTCGGTGGCGACCTCGTCGTCGGTCAGCGCATCGAGGTCTGCCCAGCCCCGCGGTACAGGACGCAGTCCAGCTCGCTCCAGCGGTCGGCGCCCAGGATGCGCACACCGATCGAGTCGGGGGCGGCGACGAGGGCCCGGTCGGTCTCCATCTGCTGAGGCCACGGCGCGGCCTCGTCCCGCCAGGTGATCGGGCCGGGGCTGAGGCCGGACGCCGTCCAGGCGGGGAGGCGCGAGGTGACCTGGGCTGCGGCCCGGTCGAGGTCGATCACGTGATCCATGGAGCGATCTTCGCCGATGTCCCTCGACCGCCACCCGTGCCGGTGCTCATCCTGTGAGGTCATACTCGTCGACGTCCAGGACCGCCCCGGTGGCGGCGAGGAAGTCCAGCACGTCCCGGTCCAGGTGCCAGCCGTAGAGGTTGGGCTTCTCGGTGGCCTCCGCCCGATCGGCCTCGTCCGCCTCGTCTGCCTCGATCGCCCCGTCGGTCTCGCCGGCCTCCCGGAAGTAGCGCACGATCTCCAGCACGGCCGGGCTGCCCGCCCCGGGCTCCTCCTGGCCGAGCCGCCTCGTGAGTCCGGCGATGCGATCGGTGTGGGGCCGGATCCGGTCCAGAATGCGGGCGACCTGCTCATCCACCCGCAGTCCCGGCTCCCGGCACACGATCTTCCAGCTGTGGCACACCGGAACCGCCGGCTGGGCGCTGCGGCTGCCGCGAACTGTCGTCTCATCAGGCTCCATGCCCAGCAGCGCCGTCATCTCCCGCGCAGACATGCGCTCGCTGAACAGGGCGAAGTAGACGTACTGATCGAGTGGCATCCCGGGAGAGTACCTGCGCGCAGGCGTGGCACCGGCGGGATTTACGTACGGGTCAGCGTGCCCTCGATGCCTGACCGCGGGGCAGGACCTGGCGGAGCGCCATCACGCTCAGGCTGAACATGAGGACACCCAGGGGGACATGGAGCCCCCGCTGGTGCGCGATGCCGAGGATCACCTGCACCGAGGCGAGCGCGAGGAAGCCGGACGCGTGCAGGATCGGGCGGGGCGAACCGCCGCCCGGCCGCCACGCCAGGATCGCGGCGAGCACGTACAGCATCGACGCGCCGTACATCACGCGCGCTCCGACGCCGTGCAGCACCTCGCCGTGGGAGGAGAACAACAGCAGCCCGGCGGTGACTGCCTGGAAGACGAGGGACAGGGTCTGCAAGGCGATCGCGACCTGCAGGAACGTGACTCTGCCCGGTGCTGTCGTCGTCTGGACGGCCATGATGTGGTCCTCTGTTCTGCCTCGCGGCGGTGATCGGTAGTCTCTCGGAGGTCTGACGACGCAGGCCCGCGAAATGTCAGGCGAGGCGTCGGCCTCACAGTCCGGTGCCGTGTTCGTCGACGGGGCGAGCGCGGAAGCGGACGGAAAGAACCAGGGAGCAGGCGCGGCCATGAGCACCCCATCCGAGTCAGTGCACGACCGGTCCGAGCCGGACCTGAGCGCGGTCGTCGGCGAGCGGCGCCGGCTGATCAATCTCGCCTATCGGCTGCTCGGTTCGCTGGCCGAGGCCGAGGACGCCGTCCAGGAGACCTACATCCGCTGGTACGCGATGCCGCGGCAACAGCAGGAGGCCATCGCGTCGCCCGGCGCCTGGTTGACGACGGTGGCCAGCCGCGTCTGCCTGGACGTGCTCGGTTCGGCGCGGGCCCGGCGTGAGCGTTACGTCGGCACGTGGATACCCGAGCCGCTGCCCGACCGTTCGGAGTGGATCAGCGTGCGGGCGGGGGGCGGCAGGGCCGAGCCGGCCGACCCCGCCGACCGGATCACCCTGGACGAGTCGGTGAACATGGCCTTCCTCGTCGTACTGGAGTCGATGACGCCGGCCGAACGCGTGGTGTTCATCCTGCACGACGTCTTCCGCTATCCCTTCGCCGAAATCGCCGAGATCGTCGGCCGGACACCTGCGGCATGCCGAGAGCTTGCGTCCTCGGGCCGTCGGCGCGTTCGCGCCGCGGGGACTCCGGCGGTTCCGGCAGCCGGGCAGGCCGCTCTGGTGCGGAATTTCAAGGAGGCCTGGGAGTCCAAGGACATCGCGGCCCTCGTCGGTCTCCTCGACCCCGACGCCACGATGACCGCCGATGGCGGCGGCCTGGTCGGCACCGTGCTGCGCCCGGTCGAAGGCAGCAAGAACATCGCCCAGTACCTGATCCACATTGCCGACAAGGCCCCTGGACTGGCGCTGCTGGAGCGGACGGTCAACGGCCGGCCCGGCCTGGTCGCCCAGCACAGCGGCGTCCCCGTGACCGTGGCCGCGTTCGACATCACCGGTGGCCGCATCAGCCGTATCTGGGCGGTCCGCAACCCGGAGAAACTCGGTGCGTGGACCGAGGGCGACCAGGTCTGATCCGGCGCCGGACCTCGAACCGCGCCGCCCGCCGGGCGGTTCGAGGTCCGGCGAACTACTGGGCCGGCCTGGTCCAGGTCTGGCGCGGCGCGTAGCCCTCGCGCCGCAGCCAGTGCTCGGTGTAGACGATCCGTTCGGCCTCGATGACGACAACGGGCCCGGACGGCGGTTCGTCGAGGGAGCGTGAACGCTCGACGTGGTCGGACTGCCAGCGGAAGGCCGGCCAGTAGCGCTCGAAGTCGGGTTCGTCTTCGGACAGCGTGCGAGCCCGCCCGAAGAGCTGAGCGCCTCGGCTGCTGGCCTGTCCGACCAGCGGAGCGAAGATCCCCACGGACACCCGGGGGTCCGCAGCCAGATTCCTCATCTTCGGCGAGCCCGCGGCCGCGGTGAACATCACTGCGAAGTCGAGGTGGAAGTACCGCACGGGGGTCGCCAGCGGTCCTTCCGGCCCTGCCGTCGCCAGCACGCACATGTTCTGTGACGACAGCAGGTTGAGTATCCGCTCTTCCAACCGCTCTCGATCGAGGCGCTTCTTGGGGGTCGGGCCGGCCAGCCACGGGTTGGTTACAGGCATGATCAAGTATCCCATGGCTCGCTCGCCGCCTTGCATGCGTGCGGCCGGCCCCTTGAGCGGCGCTTCTAGGGGAGCGCGCTGCTCACGCCGTCGACGATCATCATCCACATGGGCTGACCGCCCGTGCCGAACGCCGACGCCAGGGCGTATCCGATCGAGGCGTCCGCCGGCCGGATCTCGGATCCCTCCTTCCAATCGGCGATGACCGTCTCGTCACCGTCGCAGGAGAAGTCACCGATGTGCGCGCCGTCGCGGGTCAGGCGGCTGCTGGGGACGGAGTCGGGGACCAGACGGTACATCGCCCCGGCGTACTCCACGTCCACCCGGTACGAATGCCGGCTCAGCTTGCCCTTCGCCGGCTTCACATCGGCCTGCAGGCCGTCGATCCGCAGGGTGAGGTGGGCGGGGTCGCGCGTGCCGATGGCGATGTGCGGGTCCGCTTCCGCCGCCGGGTCCCGTTCCAGGATCAGGTGCGGGATCGCCTCACCTTCGACCTCGAGACGATCCTGGCCGTCCTGCCGGACGGTGATCTCGCCGAAGTGCGTGTCGTCGATGGGTGCTCGGTCCATGTTGTTCACATTATCGTTGGCCGACGTGACCGATTTCGCTGCGCCCACGTCGCGCTTCCTCGTTCTGCACGACTACGGCATGGGTGGCTCGTGGTGGTGGGTCCACGCGAGGTCGGCTCGGGAAGTGCGCGAGACGTTCTCGGACGTCGAGGTCATCCACGACGCGGACACGGCCGAGCGCGCCGAAAGCTGGGACCTGGACGAAGCGAGGGTCGACGGGACGACCATGCCCGACGGTCTGGATTCCCTCCGCGCCAAGCGAGATGCTCAGCGCGGCCGTGACGGCTTCGGGGCGCTCGCCGACAGGAAGGTCGTGTGGCTGAGGCGCCGCTGGGACTACGACGATGACGAGGACCAGACGGTCTACCTGATGGAGGTCGAGGCCGACGGCCGCCGACTGCGCCAGGTCGAATTGGTACCGGACGGGCCCGACCTGAGGAGCGGACCGGACGACTGGCCCTTCAATTCCCCCGTCGTGGACCTCTTCGACCCCGACCTCGTGGGCATGGAGATCAGCGAAAGCGAGTTCGAGGCCGCCTGGCTCGGCGCCCGTCACGAGGACGACGTGCTGTAGCGGCCGGGACGGGCGCCGCTCACGTGAGGCCGGCGTCCGGCGCACCGGGTCTGGGCTCCAGGACCACCACTGCGGTCTCGGACGGCCTCAGCGCCGCGTAGGCGTCCAGGTTCGCGTCGATCCCGCGCCAGCGGGCCCACAGGCGCAACCGCTCGTCCCCCGTTGCGGCGTGACCACGCACCAGCCGCCGCCCGTCGACCAGATCGACGGTCGCGTCCGGATGCGTCTGCAGGTTGAGCCACCAGGCGGGCTCGCCCTCGCCCCACCCGTTCATCGCCAGCGAGACGAGGTTCGGACGTCCTTGACGTACCCGATGATGACGCTGCGCTGCCGCCCGGTGCGGCGCCCGGCGGTGGTCAGCCGCAGCGTGCCCCACCCGCGGGCGCGTGGCCGCCACAACCCGATCCGGCCGCGGAAGACCCGGTACGAGGCCCGGTGCACGGACCAGGCCAGACGGATGAACCAGCGCGGCGGGAGGATGGTGTTGGTCGTAGATGTCCTCATCCCACGACAAGAGGGCGGGCGACCTCACCGGTGGCTCGGCATGGTTGTGCTGGTCCCGGTTCCCTTCGCCGTCAGTCAGGCTCTGGGCTGGATATAGCGTCCGGCAAGGCGGCGGTGGCAGGTGAGGGCTGCGGCCATGCCGACGAAGGCGAGGAAGTGTTCGCAGCCCGCAACCTCCGTCGGCGGCACCACCCGCCGAAACGGCACCCACAACTCATTGTCCGGCCCGGCCGCTGTCAGCCTTCGGCGATGAGGTCGGGCAGGTCGCGCATGTCGTGGAACACGACGGTGCCGGAGCCTTCGAGCCGCTCGGCCGGAGTCAGGCCGCCCGCGTAGCCGAATGCCCGCATGCCGGCGGCGCGGGCGGCTTGGACGCCGGGCCGGCTGTCCTCGACCACCACACACCTCGCCGGGTCGACACCCATCTGCCGTGCGGCGTGCAGGAACAGGTCCGGGGCCGGTTTGCCGCGGGTGACTTCGGTGGCGCTGTAGATGCGGCCGGCGAAGCGTTCGTAGAGGCCGGTGCGGCCGAGGGTGTGGCGCATCTTCTCGTGCGAGCCGCTGGACGCGACGCAGGTCGGCAGGGTGATCGCGTCGAGTGCCCCGGGCAGTCCCTCGACGGGGGACAACCCGGCGTCCACTGCCTCACGGTGGAGCTGTTCGAACCGCTTCCGCCAGACGTCGGCCGTCTCATCGCCGAGCCGGGCCGCGATCTGCTCGCCTATGGAGGCGCTGGAGCGACCGATGAACCGGTCGATCACCTCGTCCTCGGTGAGCGGCCAGCCCAGCTCCGCTCCCAACGCGACCTGGACGTGTGCCGCGATGCGTTCGCTGTCGACCAGCACTCCGTCGCAGTCGAATATCACGAGTTCAATCGGCTTGATCATTCCCGCAGCATAGAGGCCGGTCTCGTCGGTGGAGCCGGTTCCGGGGCTCATCTCGGGGCGGACCGACTCCGGACGTACGCGCGCCTGACGGCGTGACTTTTCGGCCATTTCGCGCATTCCGCGAACCGGGCGGGGACCGGGCCGCGTCGTCCGGTGCAGCCACTCAGCACGGGGAAAGGCTCAGCCGATGTCCAAGCTCTCAGCCAAGCGAACCGCCTCCCTCACCCTCGCGGCCACCGCCGTATTCACCCTCGCCTTCGTCACCAGCGCTTCCGCGGACGGATCCACGTCGAAGCCGGCCCCGGGCGCCTCGCCCGCCCCGCCCGCCCCGGCTCCGTCCGTCTCGGGCAGCCCCGAGGGCGCCTTCACCCGGATCGCCGACTTCTACGGTGCCTACATCGACGCGGTGTACGACGGAGACGGGCAGACCGCCGAGCGGCTGCGCGCCTTCTACCTCTCCCCGTCGCTCCAGGCGGAGCTGAGGCAGTGGGAGGAGACGAACCACGCGGACGGCGTGCTCCGCGCGCAGAACGTGCCGCTCAAGTGGAAGGTCACCTCCACCGGCAGCGGGATGGGCAAGACCAACGCCACCGTCACCCTGACCTGGGGCAGCGATACGACGAAGGTCTTCGTCCAGGCCGACCTGGCCACCCGGAAGATCGTGTCCGTCCGGGACTGATCCGCGCGTACGAGGGGCCGGGCCCCTGCGGGTTCCGGCCCGTACCCGTGACACGGTGAACGCATGACGACGAACCGCGCGCGCTCATCCGCTGCCCATCCCACCGCGCTCACACCGTGGTCGGACACCGCCCACGTCCACAGTGATCTCCTTGCGGCGAAGGCACTTGTCTACGACCCCTGTGGGTTCACCTGCTCGCAGCCGGTCCCCGAGGCCGAGAGCGCCGAGTACGCCGCTCACGCATTCACCCTGGACGGCCTCGCCGTCCGGTTCCGCGCGGCCAGGACGACCCCGACCAAGGTCGGCCAGTTCGTCACCGTGTGGAAGAGGTCGCCGGGCGGGCCCATCCAGCCCTTCGATGCCGCTGACCCGGTCGACCTCTTCGTCATCAGCAGCCGCGACGATCACCACTTCGGCCAGTTCGTGTTCCCTCTGCACGCGCTGCGCCGGCACGGTGTCGTCGCAGAGAACGGTTCCGGCGGGAAGCGGGCCTTCCGCGTCTACCCGCCCTGGGTGACCACCACCAACCGCCAGGCCGGCACTGCGCAGGCGTGGCAGCTGGACTACTTCCTGGACCTGTCCGAGGGCGGGCCCGTGGACTCCGCCCGCGCCGAGGCGCTCTACCACCCGTAGGGCGGCGCCGGGCGCCACCACGCGGGGATCAGGAGATCGCGTACCACTGGCTGGCCCAGCCGGTGTTGATGGTGCTCGTGGACTGCTCGGCGAGGTTCAGGGCGGCCGGCAGCGAGGTCTGACCGGTCAGGACGGTGCTGTACCGGAGATTCGGCGGCGTCAGACCGGCGTTGACCGAGATGCCGGCGCCCGTGGACTTCAAGGTGAGGGCGTTGGTGGCCCAATTGCCGTTGAGCAGGAGGGCGATGAAGTAGGTGCCGGGGGCGGCGGTGAACGGCTTGTCGAGGGCCAGCGGCTTGGCGATCGCGTCGGTCATCAGCTGGGGCGAGATGTCCGGGGTGGCCGCGACCCGGGCGCCGGTGGCGTCGTACACGCCGAGGTGGCAGTTGGCGAGCTGGGCGTTCGGGTCGATGCCGGCCAGGCCCAGCCAGATGTTCGACCAGGTGATCTCCTCGCGCAGGACGATCCGTACGAGGGTGATGCGCCCGCCGACCCCGGCGGCCGACTGGGCGGTGACGTGTCCGGCGTCATTGGGGTCGCCGGTCCACGCCAGCAGGTTCTGATCCTGAGGCCGGGGCCCCTCGAACCCGGACCCGCCGCTCTGCGGGGCCGGGGGCGTGGACGCCGCGGAATTCACCGCCTTGGGCCGGCTCTCGCCCGACGCCGTGCATCCGGCCAGGACGAGCAGGGCCGCGAGCGCGGCGACGAGGCCGGTCGTGGCGGTGGTGGTGCGGGTGCGCATGGTCCCCCCATGAGGTGCGGATGTCCGACGGTCATGATCACACGGGCTGCCGGAGGGCAACCGACCCGGCCCGACCGCCCTCGGCTCCCGGCGCCGGCTGCCGGCCCGTCCTACTGAAGGTTGAGGCGGAAGGGGTGTGCGGCGTCCACGGGGCAGGTGAAGACGCGCAGCTCACCGAACCGGCCGACGCTGAGGTCCGGGTCGTCGCCGCTGTCCATCGTGAGGAACAGTCGGGTCCGCGCACCGCAGGCCGGGCAGTCGAGCGGCTCCAGGTCCGTCAGGTGCCAGCTCGGCCAGCCGCCCGCCTTCCATCCCTCCTGGCAGGAAAGGCCGCGGTGGTACTCGGCGTCGCGGGCTTCCGCCCAGGCATCGGCCCGCGCGAGGAGCTCCTCCGAGAGCTCGTCCCCGTCCGGAAGGTCGGTCACCTCCAGCGGATCGAGGACGCAGGGCCGGGGCAGGTAGGAGGTCACCGGGTCGACCGGCGCCGGGGGTTCCAGGAGGGTGGTCACCGATGCCGCCGAGCGGTGGCGCAGTTCGACGGAGGGCCCCCAGTAGTACGACTGTCCCGGCAGGTCGGAGTGCTCCTGCGGGCACCACAGAACCTGCAGCACGTCCGTGCCCTCGGGCCAGTCGAGCGTCGGCACGTCCTGGGCGCGGAGCTGCAGGACCGCAACCAGCGGTACGCCGGGTACGGCAGGCCTCGGGACCCGGCGGATCAGCTCCCACGAGTTCATGTCGAGCGCGCCAGCGCCGTCCATGATGCGGGACTGCGTTTCGGCTTCCTCGTGGGTGACCTCGTACGCGGCGTTCGGTCTGCCCGCCCGCCGGTCCCGCATGGCGCGGTCGATCCGCTGCAAGGTCTCCCGGTCCTCGTCGGAGAGCTTCTCCCGTACCTCGACCAGGTGCGGCCCCTCGCATACGGGCCAGGGCTCCTCGGCCGGCCACAGTGGCGGACCGCCGACGTGGCTGTCGTAGGGCGTGGGCCGGCCCGCCTTCGGGCGGAGCAGGGTGGCCTCGCGCGCGTACGGGGCGAGGTCGGGTATGGCGGCGAGGAGCGCCTGGGGGCTCGGGCTCGTGCTCGTGCTCGGGATCGGGATCGGGTTCAGGGTGGTCACACGAGACACGATAGAACGGGCGCTCTAAGGTGGCCCACCGGATGGTCCGTACACTGCGGACCTGGCAACGGTCATCGGAACAGGGGGAGTCGGTGGAGTCTTTGCGGCCCGGTGACCCGCCGGAGATCGGGGGTTACCGCCTGCTGGCGCGGCTCGGCGCGGGAGGAATGGGCGAGGTGTTCCTGGCCCGGACGGCGTCCGGGCGGCCGCTGGCGCTGAAGACCGTGCACCGGGACCTGAGCCTGGAGCCGGACTTCGCCGAACGGTTCGACAGGGAGATACGCACCAACGACCGTGTGCGCTGTGCATGGACGGTCTCGGTGGTGGACTTCAGCCAGCCGGGGGCGTCGCCGCAGTGGCTGGCGACGGAGTACATCGCCGCTCCCTACCTGGGCGACTGGGTGCGCCAGTACGGGCCGCTGGCGGAACCGGCTCTGTGGTGCCTGGCCCGGGAGCTGTCGGCCGCGCTCGTCATCGTACGAGCGGCGGGGGTGGTTCACCGTGACATCAAGCCGGCGAACGTGCTGCTCGGCCCGGAACGGCCCTTCCTCATCGACTTCGGCATCGCCCGCGCCGTGCGCGACCCCCGCCACACGCGGACCGGCACGGTGGTCGGCACGCCGGGCTACCTGGCACCGGAACAGGCGACGGGCACCGTGGCATCGGCGCCGGCCGACGTGTTTTCGCTTGCCGCGGTACTCGTCTACGCGGCCACCGGACGCAGCCCCTTCCTGGCAGGCGGTGAGGAGCTTTCCCTGCCCGCCCTCCTGTACCGGATCGTTCACGACGAGCCCCTTCTCGACGGCGTGCCGGACTCGCTCCTTCCGTTGGTGAGGGAGTGCCTGGCCAAGGACCCGGACCGGCGTCCGACCGCCGAGGAGGTGCGGGCGCGGCTGGGCGCCGCCGAGGAGGAGGACTGGGCGAAGGCGGTGCCACCGGCCCTGGTGGCGGAGGCCGGCCGCCGGGAGGCCGAACTGCGGCGGCTCCTCGCCGTACCGCAGCCGCCCGGCTCCGCGCCCCGGGGGACGACGGCCCTGCCCGTTCCCACGATGCCGGTGACGGCGCCGGTGCCGGTGCCGACGGCGGCGCCCGCGTTCGCGGCTCCCGGCACCCCGCTGCCTGCCCCCGCCTCCTCGGAGCGCCGCAGTGGGTGGGCGTCCCGTCGGCCCCGGGTGCTGGGCGCGGCCGTCGCCGGGGCCGCCGCCCTCGCTGTGGTCGTCACGCTCGCGATCCGGCTCATCGGGGACGGCGACGGCGACGGCGGCAGGGCCGCGGCCCCCTCCGCCTCGACCACGCCGCCGTCTTCGTCCGCGCAGCCGTCCTCCGCGCCGTCGCTGCCGGCGGCGTGGGTCGGTACGTGGTCCGGCGTCGGGCCCGGGACGCCGGGAGCGGACGGCATCTCCCGGGCGAGGGCGGAGGAGTTCGCCGTCACGGTCACCCTCAATGCCGGGGCCGTGGGCGACGTCATCGGCCGGCAGGTCAGCGACCTCAAGGAGATCTCCACCGGGCGGAACCTGGGATGCACGGAGGCCCTCGAACTGAGGCAGGTCAGCCGGGACACCGCGGTCTTCGCGGCGGTGACCAGCCACCCGACCGACCGAGCGGCCTCCTTCGACTGCCCCCGGGGCAACCTCTACGTGCTGAGGATGGCGGCGCCGGACCGGCTGACGCTCGAGTCGGAAGGAGCACAGTCGGCCGGGGCTCCCGAGGCGCTGACGCGCCGCCCCTGAACCGGCCGGGCCGGCCCGCCTGCCCGCCGGCCCGCCGAGCAGGGCCTTGGCGATCCGGCGGAGCCGCTCAGGGCGCGCCTCCTGCGGCGGCCCTGCCGGGGCGTGTCGCCTTGATGGCGAAGTCCTTCCTTTCGACACGGAAGCTTTTCGCCGTGCCCCTGGACCCGTCCATCGCCGCGCTCCTCCAGCAGGTCTCCGGGGTCCCGAGGAGGCCCCCGAGGAGGCCCATCCCCACGGTCGATCCTGCGGAACTGCGAGAAGCGGAACGCAAGTCGAATGCCATGGTGGCGCCGAGGACGCCGATCGACGTCGGATCCGTGGGGGACGCCACGGTCCCGGGCCCCGCCGGTCCCGTACCGGTACGGGTCTACCGGCCTGACGGCAACGGGCCTGCCGCGACCGTCGTCTTCTTCCACGGCGGCGGATGGATCGTGGGAGACCTCGACACCCACGACCACGTCGCCCGCCGTCTCTGCCGCGATCTCGGTGCCGTCGTGGTCGCCGTGGACTACCGGCGGCTCCCCGAGAACAAGTTCCCCGGGGTGCGCCTCCGATGAGCAGCCATGATGAAGGAAGGGCGCCTGCTGGCTGTTGGGAGGGTGTGGTGTCAGTGCACCGGGATAAGGTCCCTCTCGAGATCCAGATCGTCACGATCCTCAACGGGGAGGTCTGCCATGAGCAGCACCGAAAAGACCACGCACGAGGGGTTCACGGCCGAGGAGCGGGCCGCGATGAAGGACCACGCCCAGGAGCTGAAGACGGCCGCGCGCCGCAGCTCGCGCGCGGACAAGGCGGCGGAGGCGGAGCGCGACGTGCTCGCGAAGATCGCCGAGATGCAGGACTCGGACCGGATCATGGCCGAGCGCGTCCACGCCGTCATCACGGCCAGCGCTCCGGTCCTCGCGCCGAAGCTCTGGTACGGGATGCCCGCCTACGCGCTGGACGGCAAGGTCGTCTGCTTCTTCCAGAGCGCGGAGAAGTTCAAGGCGCGCTACGCGACGCTCGGTTTCAGCGACCAGGCGAAGCTGGACGAGGGCACGATGTGGGCGGCCGGTTTCGCTCTGACCGAGGTGACTGCCGAGGTGGAGGTGCGGATCGGCGCCCTCGTGAAGCAGGCGGTGAGCTGAGACGGTGTGGAGCGCACGAAGTCCGGGTGCGCTCCACACTTGTATGGATCGCGACTTCTTGAGCAGCCTTTCCTACGGGTATGCCGAAATCCGGGCTCGGTGAGCAGCGGTGCTGTTGGTAGTCGGCGCGCGATCGGTCCACCATTCTGGAGACGCTGCTCAGACCGAGCGGTACCTGAGTCGGTGGCGATCGCGCGGGCCGGCCGTGTTGCGCGTCAGCCGGTGAACCCCGGCACCACCAGACCTGATTCGTACGCGATCACCACCGCGTGGGTCCGGTTCTGCGCACCGAGCTTGGTCAGCACGTTCCCGACGTGCGTCTTCACCGTTTCCAGGCTCACCATGAGCGACTGCGCGATCTCCGGGTTGGACAGGCCGGTGGCCATCAGCCGCAGCACCTCCTCCTCCCGCTCCGTCAGCGCCGCCTTCGGCAACGCCTCGGCGGAGCCCAGCGGGCGGGCGGCGACCATCCGGCGCAGGGCCGCCGGGAAGAGGATCGCCTCGCCCGTCGCCACCACGCGTACCGCCTCGGCGATCTGCCGGACCGGAAGCCGCTTGAGCACGAACCCGCTGGCCCCCGCGCTGAGCGCAGCGGTGACGTAGTCGTCGTTCTCGAAGGTGGTGATCACCACGACCTTCGGCGGTTCGGCCGGCTCGGCGAGGAGTTGCCGGGTGGCCTCGATGCCGTTGCGACGCGGCATCCGTACATCCATCAGGACCACGTCAGGGCGCAGCCGCCGCGCCTGCTCGACCGCCTCGACGCCGTCGGCGGCCTCCCCGACCACCGTGATCCCCGGCTGCGCCGCGAGCAGGGTGCGCAGACCGCTGCGGGTCACCTCGTCGTCGTCCGCGATCAAGAGTGTGACGGGGGCACTGGTAGGGCTGGCGGCGGCGCCAGTCGTGACGGCTGAGCTCGCGTCGGAGCCGGTCATGCCGAGCCCCGTACCGGCAGCCGGACCGCCAACCGCCAGTGCCGCGGCCCGTCCGGGCCGACCTCGATCTCACCGTGCAGCAGCCGCACGCGCTCGGCGAGGCCGGGCAGGCCGTGCCCGGACGTCCGGAAGACACCCGCGCCCGTACGCATGCCCGCGCCCCATTGACCACACCGAGCTCAAGGCAGTCCGGCGCTACCGCTGCCCGGACGCCGATCGGACCGCCCGTCCCGTGCCGCAACGCGTTCGTCAGCCCTTCCTGCAGAATCCGGTACGCGGCCCGGGAGAGCGTCCCCTGCACCTGCGCCAACTCGCCAGACAGCTCCACATCAAGGACCGCGCCCGCGTGCCGCAACCGGTCGAGCAGCTCGGGCAGGTCGGCCAGGGTCCGGGTCGGTGCCGTCTCCGCCTTCTCCTCGCGCAGTACGCCCAGTACGTAGTCCAGGTCCTCCAGCGCGGCCCTGGCCGACTCCTCGATGCTGCGCAGCGCGGCCCGCGCCGCTCCCGGGTCGGCACAGAGCACCTCGCCCGCGACCGCCGCCTGGATCGTGGTCGCGGTCAGTGTGTGCCCGATCGAGTCGTGCAGCTCGTGGGCCAGCCTGTTGCGTTCGGCCAGGCGCTGCTCCCGCTCGGCCATCAGCGCGAGCCGCTCGGCCGACGAAGGACCCAGGAGCCTCGGCGTCAGCCACCGCAGCACGCCCGTCACCACCACGCACACGACCGCCGCGAGCAGCAGGCAGCCGAGCGCCACTACCCAGCTCTGCCATCCGCCGTCGGGCCGCAGCGACCGGCCGAACAGACTCAGCCCGGCTTCGGCACCGAGCCAGTCCCCGGGGAGGGCATCCCCATGAGGATCAGCACGCCGCTCGTCAGCGCCCCCGTCCACCCCAGCGCCACGTGCAGCAGCAGCCAGAGGGGAGTCCGCCAACGGTCGGCGCCGGATGGCACGGCGGCAGGGTCCGGCAACGGCACCCTCAGCAGTTGGCGGGCGAACGCGATCAGTCCCCGCCGCGTGGTGCGGGCCAGGCCGACCGAGCCGATCAGTGCTGCCCAGACCAGGAGGACCAGGACGGCCTGCACTCCATAGGGAGCGGATGGCCACGCCAGTGTCGGCAGCAGTGCGAAAGGCAGCAGCGGAAGGCTCGCCAACGCGCCGCAGTAGGCGAACAGCATGCCCGAATACGTGGAGCCGCGCAGCAGCGGCCGAATTCCCTTGATCATTGTCGCCCCAGTATGACCGGGCAGCTCACCGATGGCCTCCCCCGATCGAGGGAGCACCTTCTCCCGCCTTCCCGCGATGCGCATCCGCGCCCCCGAAGCCAGGATCGTGCCCTGAACAGTTGACCGGAGGACGTCTGATGAACACGCGAGGAATAGAGATGCCGCCGCATCACACAGCATCGACCAACGGCCTGGCCGGGGCCGCCTTGGTGCTCGGGGTCATCGGCTTGAGCACGTCGATCTTCTTCATCGGCGGCCTGTTCGGCGGCATCGGCCTGATCCTGGGCATCGTCGCCCTGACGACGGCCAAGCGGACCGGTATCGGCCGGGGCAAGGCCCTCACCGGCGTAGTGACGTCGATTATTGCGATCGTGGTGTCCGTCCTGGTCGCCGTCTTCTTCGTCTGGTACGCCAACAAGACGCAGGAGTGCTATCAGCCCGACAGTTTCCAGCAGTACAAGCAGTGCGTCCACCAGCAGCTCACCGGGAATTGACCGGCGACGGGCGACTTCTCCCCAGCAAGGACGAGCATCACTGTGCGAAACACACGAATTGCCTCTCTCATGGCCGTCGGCGCCGTGGCGGCTTTCCTTTCGGCACCTACACCTGCAACGACCTCTTCTATGTCTGATGCCTCCGCGGCCAAGGACCCTCTGCGGCAGTACACGCAACAGACTCCACGGTGGCAGCGCTGCGACGCGAAGAACCCCGCCACCTATCAGTGCGCGAAACTCAAGGTGCCGCTGAACTACAGCGATCCCGGAGGCAGGAAGACTGACATCGCGATATCCCGGCTCAGGGCAAGCAGCGCGAAGGAACGTCGCGGCGTTCTGCTGCTCAACCCCGGCGGGCCGGGCCTGGATTTGCCGAAGGATGTGAAGTGGGCCCGTACGGTGGCCGCCAAGTGCCAGGCCAAGGAGGGTGACAGGCGGCGCCACCTCACCACCCGCAACACCGCTCGCGAACCCGCGCGGTACGGGCGGGGCATGTTCCGGGCGATGGCGAAGAGGGCCGAGCCCGCCTTCACGCGATGGACCCAATGGACTGCCCGGCGGCACACGACGTACCAACTGGGCCATACCCCGGCCGAGGGCAGGAAGCCGGATCCGTCCGGCGCACCCGAGCAGGTCCCCGGCCCCCTCCGGCCGGAGTCCGCCCGTGACGTCCCCCCGGACAATGAAACCGCGACCGCCTGGGCCGTCCTCTGCGCCGACACCCGCACGTCGTGGCCGCGCGACCCCGAGCAGTACCGCCGCGACGCGATCCGCGACAAGGCCCGGTATCCGCTGTCCGGCGACTTCGAGTCCAACGTCAAGCCGTGTGCCTTCTGGAAGCCGGGCAGCGAACCCAGGACAACAGTGACCAACAGGGTCCGTGCACTCATCCTGCAAAACGAGTGGGACCCGGCAACCCCCCGGCCGGCGGCCAGGCCATGCACCGGGCCGCTCACGTTCGCCACACTCCGCGCCCTACACGGAGACCCCTACTGAACGTAGCCATTGTCAACGCGATCGCGATTTGCCAACCCGCTTAACGAACTGCCTTCGTTGCCAACGAAGTCGCGGATCCTAGAACACTGCCTGAACGGGTCATCGGTCCTGGGAGAGTTCGTACAGCTCGCGGAACTGGCCGCCCCGCACGGCCACGAGCTCGTCGAAGGAGCCCTGCTCGGTGATGCGGCCGCCGCCCAGGACGATGATGCGGTCGGCGAGGCGGCAGTTCTCCATCCGGTGCGTGACGATCACCGTGATCCGGTCCTCCTTCATGTCCCGCAGACCGGAGAACACCTTGTGCTCCCCGCGCGGGTCCATCGCGGAGGTCGGCTCGTCCATGACCAGCAGGCCCGGCTTCCGGTGGAAGGCCCTCCCGCAGGCCAGCCGTTGCCACTGGCCGCCGGAGGGCTCGTGGCCGCCCCAGATCGAGCGGGCCAGGAGCGTGTCGAGCCCGTCGGGGAACTCCTGGACGGTCGTCCGCATGCCGACGGCTTCCAGGGCGTCCCACACGGCTTCTTCGCCCCGCTCCGCGTCGGGCTGGCCGAGGGTGATGTTCTCCCGTGCGGAGAACGGCCAGTGGCCGTAGTTCTGGGTGACCAGGCCCACGTGCCGCCACGCCGTGCGCTGGTCGGCGTCGGAGGTCGGTACGCCGTCCCAGGCGACGGTGCCGGACGTCGGGGCCGTCAGCGAGGTCAGCAGCCGGATCAGGGTCGACTTCCCGGCGCCGTTCTCCCCGATGACGGCGACCACCTCGCCCCGGGACAGGGTGAGGGAGACCGGCCCGAGCGCGGGCGTGTCCTTGCCCGGGTAGGTGTACGTGGCTTCCTCCAGCCGGATCTTCTCCGGGGCGGAATCCATCACCTGGGGGCCGCGCGGCCCGGACTGCTCGGCGGCCTCCTTCACGAACGTGGCGTAGTCGCCGAGGTAGAGCGCGTGCTGGAACATGGCCGCCCCGTACACGACGAGCGAGCTGAGGGCGGCGGTGGAGGTCCGCATGGCGACGATCGCGGTGCCGGCGGCCGCCAGCGCCATGTACCCGCCGACGACGAGGCCGGCCAGGGCCCCGTAGGTCGCGACGACGAAGACGCCGGAGGCGGTGGCGGCGATCAGGTACACGGTCAGGTACCGGGGTGCCGAGGACACCATCTTGGAGTCGATGCGCTCGCAGACGGCCGCGTACCAGTGGTGGGCGTACGGCCGCATGCTGTTGCCGCGCAGCTCGTCGGCCAGCTTGGGCGTGGTCAGGTGCCAGCGCATCATGTGCTTGATGTTCCGGGCGGCAATGGTCTGGTTGTGGAGGGTGTAGTCGAGGCGGGCGGCGTAGACCGATCCCAGGCCGCGCGGGACCACCGACAGCAGGAGCAGCGGCAGAAGGGCCGGGTGGACGACGGCGAGCACCGACGCCACGGCCACCATGTCGATCAGACCACCCGTGAAGCCGAGGGCGTCCTGCAGCAGCATCGAGGAGCGCGCGGAGCCGGTCTCGGCGGCCTCGGAACGCTCGGTGAAGTCAGGGGCGTCGTACGCGGCGAGCTCGACGTCCATGTGGGCGTCGACCATCGCCAGGTCGGCGAGGGTGGCCATGCCCGGAGTCAGCCGGCGGGCCGCGCTCCCCGACGCGATCGAGGACAGGGCCCCGAGGGCGGTCATCAGGGCGGCCACGGCCAGGGGCCAGGCGGCGCCGGAGACGCGGTCCTCGACCCCGCCGCCGTTCAGCAGCGGGACCATCGCGCGGGAGACCGCCGCCAGCGCCGCGGCGGTGCAGATCCCGCCGAGGACCTGGGCGCAAACGAGTACGTGGAACGCGCGGCCGTTGACCGCGAGGGCGAGGCGGGCCGTCTGCGTCAGCGCGGCGGGAACGCGCCGGGCCATCTGCCGCAGTGACAGCGACTCCATGGTCCGGGTGTGCTTGCTGTGCTGCCCCCAGGTGTACTTGAACTCCGGTGGGGCGGGCGGTGCGAGGGTCTTCGATTTCCCGGCCGGGGTCTCGGACATGCTGCTGCTCCTTCAACTGGGCTGTGATGGAGGCCGGTTCACTCGTCCGCGGGCATGGCGGGGAAGCCCGGCTCCGCGGTGTGCGGAGGGGCGGTTGCGGGCCGAGGGAACTGGGGGAGTGAGTAGAGCGCAGCCGGGCGGTCGGAGCAGCGGGATCTGGCCGACCTCGCGGTGGCGGGGCCCTTGGCGTGGCAGATGATCGCGTCCGGCCCCCGCCGGGGTTCCGGGGCCACGGGGACGGCAGGTTGGCCGGAAACGGCCGGTGCGGGGGGTATGTCACCGGAATTCGCTTGCGGCCTCCGAGCCCCTCTTCCCGGACCTTTGATGTCGGTTCGGCAAGAGACCGTCACCAAGCTGTGAAGCTTCCGCGGGACGCTGGTGTTCCGCCTGGCGCATTTCGCGCTTCTCATTCAGGGGAGCAACACGATGAGCAACGCACGCAGAACCGCTGTCGTCCTCGCCGCCGTATCCGCAATGGCCGTCCTGACCGCCTGTGGGCCCACCGAGGACGACGCGTCGGGCGGGTCCGGCGCGCCGACCGCCGGCCCGACGAAGTCCGCGGCGCCGACGAAGCCGACGAAGCCGGCGAAGCCGTCGGGGTCCCCGGGCAAGGGCAAGACCTCGTCGCCCGATCCCGACTTCGACGTCTTCCCGTGCGGCACGAACGACCTGAAGTTCACGGCGACCCTCGCGGAACCCACGACCAGCAGCTACCTGCTGAAGATCACCAACAAGGGCACCAAGGCGTGCAAGGCGCTGGGCCACCCGGTCGTCACCTTCGGCGACCTGGACGGACAGGCCACGGAGCGGGGCAAGGCCCCCGGCATCGAGGACGCGATCAGGCTCGCCCCGGGCGAGTCGGCCTACGCCGGGCTCATGGGCGGCGCCAACGACGGCACGGGGAAGACCGTCAACTCGATCGCGATGACCATGAACACCGAGTCCGATCTGGTACAGACGCCGCTCAAGGCCTCGACTCCCGGGCTGTACGTCTCGCCCACGAAGAATTCCGTGACCGCGTGGGTCGACAACGCGGAGGACGCGCTCAGTTTGTAGGCGCCCCTCCGGACATCCCTTGGTGACATTCTGTCGGAAACCGCATGGTTTCGAGGGAGCTAGGCTTTCGGGTCAACGTGCGTGCGCAAGCGGGGAGTTGACCTGAATGAATGACGTGATCGTGGTGGGCTCACGGGCCAGCGCGCTTGCGAAGAAGCAGGCGCGGGAGTGGCTGGAGCAGATCCGGCCCGCCGTCCCCGGCGTGGCGTTCAAGCGGCGTCTGGTGACCGAGGGCGGGGACCGGGACCGGGTGACCGCCACGCTCGCGGAAGTCGCCAAGACCTCCGGGGGTTCCGCGTTCTCCACCGACCAGGAGCGGGCCCTGGTCGAGGGAGAGGTCGACGTGGTCGTGCACTCCCTGAAGGACCTGCCGACCGCCGTGGCCGAGGGCACGATCCTGATGACCACCCCCGGGCCGCGCGAAGACGTGCGCGACGTGCTGTGCGGGTCCGCCCTGGACGACCTGCCGCAGGGCGCTACGGTCGGCACCGGCGCCCCGCGACGGATCGCTCAGCTCCTTCACCTGCGGCCCGACCTCAACGTGGTCCCGATCCGGGGCAACGTGCCCACCAGGATCAAGCTGGCCGGCCGTGCGGGGATGCACGCGGTGGTGCTGGCCGCAGCGGGGCTGAACCGGCTGTCGATGATGCCCGCGGCCGACCGCAGCCAGGTCTTCGACCCGGCTCTCTTCCTCCCGTCGCCCGGGCAGGGCGCCCTCGGCATCCAGGTCCGCACCGGCTCGAAGGCCGCCCGGATCCTCGCAGGTACCGGAGACGAACACGTGGACGCCTGTGTGCGGGCGGAACGCGCCCTGCTCGCCGAACTCCACGGCGGGTGCTCCGTTCCGGTCGGTGCGTGGGGGCGCATCGAGTCGGACGGCCTGCTCCACCTGTCGGCGGCCGTCACCTCGCTGGACGGGACCACGCAGGTCACGGCCTCGGGCGCGGGGCCGGCGGACAGCCCGGAGAAGCTGGGGGCCTGCCTCGCCGACGACCTCCTGGCCCAGGGCGCGGCGGACGTCCTCACCGCGATCCGCACGCCCTGAACGCCGGGCCTCCGTGGGGCGGGTGGCGCCGCGGCTCCGGGACGGGAGCTGCGGCACCCGCGGTCAGGCCCAGGGCTGGACAACCGCGGCGCAGGCTGCCCAGAGGGGCAGGACCAGCAGCGCGGCGAACCCGTCGTGCCGGACGCGGGAGTACCAGCGCCTGCCGCGTTCCGTCAGCCGTCCCCGGCGCAGCGCCGAGCGGGCGATCTCATGGCCGGCCTCACGGGAGACGCACAGGGCGGCGGGGAACGCCGCGACCGTCACGGTGAGGTACCCGGACAGCTCCGTACGGGGCAGGAACAGCCCGCCCACAAGCACGAGCGCGGTGATCACGAACCAGGCACCCGCCCGGAACCCGAGCATCGACATCGCCTGCACCCACAGGGCCTCGGACTTACCGCTGATCCGTCCGGCGGGCGCGGCCGCCGTCGCCCTCATGGCCTCCTCCGTCTCCGCGAGTTCCCGCGCGGCCTCCGCGCGGTCGCCCCGCGCCGAGACCAGGAGGAAGGCGAGGGTGATCGTACGGTCGGCCCACTGGAAGGGGCTCTTGGACGGGACTGCGCGCTTCGATTGCTCCGAAGGCATGCCCGCTCCTCTCGATGTGGGGCCGGGGGCGGCGCGGCACTCCGTACCGCCCCGCTCCCCGGCCTGCCCTGATCAGCGGCCCCGGTGGTGGTGGTCCTTCCACTCACCGTAGAGCGAGTAGCCGGTGCTGTAGTTGCGCGCCCCGCGCCGAAGGTCGCCGCCCCGGCGATGTCCATCCGGCGGGAATCGGCGATTCCGGGACGGTGCCGTGCCGCGGTTGGGAGGATGGAGGCATGGATCGTCGAGGTATGGGGCCGGGTGGGCCGCGGCCTGTGGTCGTGCGGCTGCCGGTGGAACCGGTGGAAGCCGCGGTGGAAGCCGACGCGGTCGACGCGTTGGCGCGTGCGGGCAAGGTGGTGGTGCGCGGCCCGTTGTTCGGGGTGGCCGCACAGGACGCCGGGGACGGGCCGCGGTGGCGGGTGGTCGTCGAGGTGACGGCGGGCTGCCCGCAGCTGGCGCGCGATTCACTGAACTCGAAGTTGTGGTTCCAGGCGAAGGACCAGGCGCAGGACAGAGCGGAGCGGCGCACCCTGCTGGCGGCGGTTGCCCGGCTGGAGACCGAGCGGGTCGACGAACTCGACGTGGCCGGGACCCGGTACCGGATCGTGCGCGCCGAGGAGTACGCGGTCCAGGGCCCGGGCGGCATGGAACAGCCGCGCCCGACCGATCCGGAGCCCCCCGTCCCCAACTGGGACCGTGCGGTCAGGGATCCGGGGATCGACGACGACCTGGTCCTGGACCCGGACGCGCCCCTCACCCCCACCCAGGCCGTCGAGCAGCTGGCGCGGCGCGGCCTGTGCTACGCCGGTGAGCGCTTCCCCGAGGATGTGCTCGCCGAGGCGCGGCGGGCCCTGGAGACCCACCCGGATGTCCTGCTGCTGCCGGCGACGTTCACAGTCGTGGAGCGGGGCGCGGGCGGCTGGAGGCCGGTCAGCGGCCCGCACCCGAGTACGCACGCCGCCCGCAAGTCGCTGGACTTCTCCCTGACCTGGATGTGGCCGCGCATGCACGGCCACATCCCCGAGGGCACCGGCCCGCACACCGACGCCCGTACCTGGGTGGCGGACGGCGGGGCGTCGGCCGGGCCGCCGCCCGCGGAGCTGGCCGCGTACGCGGAGGCCGCCGACAGGCTCCGGGCCGGGCGCGTCAACCGGCTGGAATTCCAAGGCACCGAGTACCGGATCGTCCGCACCCGCCGCCTGCTGCGCTGGGGCCCCGACGGGCCCGAGGGGCCGCGCCCGTCCGACGTCAACAGCCAGGACCCCACCCGGATCCACCTCGCACTCGACGAGGACGGCCGCGTCGTCCCGGAGGGCTGACCGGTAATACGGGAAGATCGTCCGTCACAGGCGGAGGATGACCAGGGCCGTGTCGTCCGTGACGCCGGCGGGCGGGGCGAGATCGGTCAGCAGGGCGTCGGCGAGCGTGTCGGGGTCGGCGGTGCGGTGGCGCGCGAGGGCGTCGGCGAGCCTTTGGAGGCCGGTGTCGATGTCCTCGCGGCGGCGTTCGATCAGGCCGTCGCTGTAGAGGACGAGGGTGGAGCCGTCAGCGAAGGCGGTCCGGGCCTGGGGGCGGCCGGCGTGCTCGGGCCGGGCACCCAGCGGGGGGTCGGTGGCCTGGTCGAGGAAGGTGACGGTGCCGTCGGCGTGGCAGAGCGCGGGCGGGGGATGGCCGGCGCTGCTGTACGTGAGGGTGTGGCTGTCCCAGTCGATGAAGACCAGCACCGCGGTGGTGGACTCGGCGCCGTCGATGGAGCGCGCGTACAGGTCGAGGACCTCGAGGGCCCGGGCGGGTCGCTCGGCGACGCGCGAGGCGGCTGACAGGGCGCTGCGGAGCTGGCCCATGACACCGGCCGCGCGCAGTCCGTGGCCGACGACGTCACCGACGGCGACAGCCGTCCGGTCGGGCAGGTCGATGAGGTCGTACCAGTCGCCGCACACGTTCAACGCCCCGGCGGCGGGCCGGTAGCGTACGGCGGCCTGGTGGTGGCCGAGCGGGTGGGGCGCGGGCAGCATCGCCTCCTGGAGGTGGAGCGCCACCTCGCGTTCGCGGGCGTGGGCCCGGCGCAGTCGCTCGTTGACCTCCTGAAGCTCCCGGCCGCGTGTGTAGAGCTCGGACTCCAGGACCTGGGCGCGGCCCCTTCCGTTGGCGTCGCCGCTGCCGGCGTCGCGGGCCCGGATGAGTTCGGTGACCTCTTCCACGCGGTGCAGCAGCAGCGCGACGGTGCCGTCGGCGGCGAGGACGGGGACGTTGACCGGACTCCAGTACCGCTCCTGCCACACCCCGGGCCGATCGGGGTACTCCACGTCGTAGCGCTGCAGGGCCATGGTGTCGCGCTCCCCGGTGGCCGCGACCCGTTCCAGGGAGGCGCGCAGGTTGCGCATGCCGGTGGCGGCCGGATCGGTGGGGTTGTCGGGGAAGACGTCGAACAGATAGCGGCCGATGACCTGCTCGCGCGTGCGGCCGGACATGGACAGGAAGGCCTCGTTGGCGTCCACGTACACCAGATCTGGGGTCAGGAGCGCGGCCGCGCCCGGCAGCGCGTCGAAGACCGCGTGGTAGTCGATCCCGGATCCGTTCACGATCCACCCGTCCGCGCGCTACGTGCCGGTCATGAGGTTGCTCCCACGATAGGTCCGACCACGCTGGGCAGGCTGGTCACGACCCTCCGGGCTTCGGCCGTTCGGCCCCTTTTGAGCTTGTCGGGCCCGCGGCGGTGAGGGTGGCGGAGGTCGGGCCGTCGGGGCGGACGACGAGGCCGTACGCGGCGCGGGTGGGCACGGAAGGGAACCTCGGCGTGTGGGCGGGCAGCAGGTGTTCGAGGAGGACGATCGACTCGCGGAGGGCGAACTGCTGGCCCAGGCAGGCGCGGGGGCCGATGCCGAAGGGCAGGTAGGCGCCCGGACGGCTGGGGCGGCGGCCGGGGACGGTGAAGCGCCGCGGGTCGAAGTGTCCTGGGTCCGGCCACAGTTCGGGGTCGCGGTGCGTGAGGTAGGGGCAGACGAGCAGGTCCGTTCCCGCTTCCACGGTGTAGCCGGCCAAGACGTCGTTCTCCGTGGCGTGCCGGGGCATGAGCCAGGCGGACGGGTAGAACCGCAGCGTCTCGCTGACCAGCGCCTGGAGGGCCTCGCGGCGCTGGGGTGAGCCCGCGCCGCCCGCCGCGAGAGCCTCCTCGCGGGCCGCGGGGTGGCGGTCGAGGAGCAGGTAGAGCCAGGTCAGCGTGGTGGCGGTGGTCTCGTGGCCGGCGACCAGCAGGGTGACGAGCTCGTCGCGCAGGAGTTGGTCGGTGTACTCGGGACGCTCGGTCGAGGCGTCGACCAGTACCTGCAGCAGACCCGGGCCGTCGGGGCCGGGGGCTCCGGCCCGGGCGGCCGCCACCGCGTGCCGGGCGACCGCGTCGATCCTGGACAGGTCGGCGGCGACGGCGTCCCGGGCATCGACGGCATCGGCGGGCAGGGACGGCAGCGCGGCCACCACGGTGGCGACGGCGGTCAGTTCGTGCGCGGTGGTGGCGTCGAGGGGATGTCCGGTGAGCGCGCGCCAGATGGTGTCCAGGGCGAAGCGGCGCATCTCCTCGCCGACGTCGAAGGTGCGCCCGGTGCGTGCGTGGTCGGCCCACTGCTCGGCCGTGGCGCGGGCCGCCCCGGTGATCCGCTGTTCGTAGCGGCGCATCCCCGCTGCCGTGAACTGGGGCTGCAGCAGCCGTCGTTGCCGCTTCCATGCCTCGCCGGTCGCGGCGAGCACGCCGTCCCCGATGAGCAGGCGGGCGCGGTGGGAGCGTTTGACGTACCGGTCCGGATGCAGGGCGAGCACGTGCTGGACGGCCTCGGGCCCGGTGACCAGGACGGTGGGCCGCGGCCCGAGCCGGAACGCCGCAACACCACCGAGCTGCTCGTGCACTTGGGTCAGCAGGTCGACGAGCTCGCCTCCGCGGGCGCGCCACTGCTCCACGCGGGCGGAATCCAGTTCGGGGACCGGCCTGCCCGTTGTGGCCCGCTGCGGGGCGATCGGCCTGCTGCTGGCGTCGGTGGCCACGAGTCTGCTCCTGTCCGGCTGTGGGGCCCGGTGCTCGGGGGTGCGTCGGCATCACGGACTGTACGGGGACAGGCGTGCAGAGTGACAGTCCGCATCGGGTTCGCGGCGGGATCTGTTCGGCTGTCGCGCATCCGGCGGCAGCCGCCGCCCGGCAGGTGATTGACTACTCCGTATGGATCTCGCGCGAGCGCTGCCCACGCCCCCTTTCGACCCCGAACTGAGCGTGGCGCTGGCGGCTTTGGGGGACGGGGAGAGAGAGCCGGTCACCCCCGAGAACCTTGCGGCCCGGCAGGAGCGGGATGCCGCGGCCCGGCCCAGGCCTACGGTCCAAGACCTCCAGGCCGACGGCCGCTTCGAGGTGGCGGAGCTGCGCGTACCGGGGGCACCGGGAGGGCAGGACGTCACGCTCGTGAGCGCACGCCCCGCCGGGACCACCGGCCCGCTGCCGCTGCTGTACTACATGCACGGCGGCGGAATGATCATGGGCAATGCGTGGTCCGTACTTCCGCAGCTGCTACGCGAATGGGCCCTCCCGCTGGAGTTGGCCGTCGTCTCGGTCGAGTACCGGCTGGCACCGCAAGCGCGCTACCCCGGACCGGTGGAGGACTGATACGCCGGATTCGTCTGGGCGGCCGCGCACGCGGCCCGTCTGGGCATCGACGCGGACCGCATCATCGTCGGAGGCAAGAGCGCCGGCGTCGGGCTCGCCGCGTCACTCGCCCTGCTCACCCGCGACCGGGGCGGGCCCGCCCCGATCGGGCAACTGCTCCTGTGCCCGATGCTCGACGACCGCAACGACACCTTCTCCAGTCACCAGATGGCCGGCGTCGACACCTGGGACCGCACCTCCAACGCCACCGGGTGGCAGGCGCTGCTGGGCGACCGGTACGGCGCCGCGGACCTGCCGCCCTACGCGGCTCCCGCCCGCGCCACGGACCTGTCCGAGCTGCCCCCGGCCTACATCGAGGTCGGGTCGGCCGAGACCTTCAGGGACGAGGACGTGGCCTACGCCAACGCCCTCTGGCAGGCCGGCGGCCAAGCCGAACTGCACGTGTGGCCCGGAGCCTTCCACGGCTTCGACACCCTCGCTCCGGGGGCGGCTCTCAGCCAGGACGCCCGCAACGCCCGTTCCCGCTGGCTCCGGCGCATCCTCACACCGTCCGGTGCGAGCAGCGCACCCGCCTGCTGAGCACGGACCCGCCTGCCGAGCACGGACCCGCTTGCCGAGCAGGGACTCGGCGCCGTCACAGAGGACGCCCGGACCTCCGCTCCCAGGCCTGCGCGAACATCTCGTGCAGGGGCGCCGCCGGCAGGATCCTGCCGAACGGGGAGCGGATCTTGTCGTCCCGCAACCGGCGCACCTCGTGCGCCGCCAGCTTCACGGTCTCCAGCGGCAGGTGCGGTGCCTTGAGCTCCGTCCAGTCCCCGGGCAGGAACAGCGTCCGGCCCGCCCGGGCCCGCTTGGCCTCCACCACCGCGCCCGTGCCGAGCAGCTCCGTACGGACCTCCGCGTGCCGCTTGGCCGTCCAGCCGTTCCACCGCCGCACGTTCCGGTCGGTGGGTGCGGCCAGCGTCGCCAGCTGGAGGTACAGCGCCGCCGCGTCCGCGCCGACCCCGAGCTCCTGCCCGACCCGCGTGATCAGCTCCGGGCAGGACTGCCTCGGATCCGCCTCGTACGCGCCGGCGGGCACCGCCCCCGAGCGGGCCCGGCGCATCATCCGGTCCAGCCCGCCCCCGGGCAGCAGTGGCGCCACCCGGTCCAGTGCTTCGGCGAGGCCGGTGATCTCGCGCATCCGCCGCCACACCTCGGGCCCGGCGACCGCCGAGGGCCGCAGGAAAGCGGCGCCGCCGGGCGCGCACACCACCAGCGGCCCGGAGTCGTACGCGGTCACCGGCGCCGCGCTCCCCTCCTTGTGGCGGTCCATCGCCACCGGCAGCCGCCCGGGCCCGAACCAGGTGGAGGTCACCCCCGCCACCCCCGGCAGCGCCCCCTCCGCTTCGTCGGGACCGGTGTCCGCCGCGAACTGCGCGTACACCGACTCCAGTGCGGGCCAGGCCAGTTCTTCCGGCAGACCGGCCGCCAGGGAACGCCTCAGCGCGCCCGCGGCCCCCGCCCCGGCGAGGGCGTCGGCGATCCCGCCGAGCGCCGCCACCGTCGGCCGGTCCAGTACGGTCTCCAGCTCGGCCACGGCCTCCTCGGCCCCCGCCATGCCGCCGCCCGCGACCGTGTCCACGAGCTTGCCGACCCGCGCGGCGACCTCGCGGGCGATGCCCTCGTTGCCCGGCAGCAGCGTCACGGCCGACCCGGGCCGACGCTCGCGGGCCAGGGACCGGCTCGGCTGGAGATCCGCGTGCACCCTGTCCTCCAGCCGGGGGCCGAACACCGGGTCGGCGGCCAGCGCGGCAAGGTCCCGCCGCGACCGCTCGCCCCAGAAGCGCATCCGGACCTCCGGGCCCGGGTCGACGACCGCGACCCCGGCCGCCAGAGCGGCGTCCAGCACGTCCGCGTCGAAGCCCTGGTAATGGTGCCGGGTGGTGTGCACCGACACCGGGACGCCCGCCGCTCGCAGCCGTGGCCCCAACCGGCCCACCAGGTCGAGGAATTCCACCGGCAGCGGCTGCCGCCCGACCCCGCCGCCGGCCTGGGCCGCGTACTGGTACATGCGGACGAAGTGTCCGACCCAGTGGTGCAGCCCGCCCTCCGGCACCACCCGCCCGGCCTCCATCGCCTCCGTCGCGCCGCAGCCGATCAGCATCCGCAGCCACGGTCCGCCGTCGGTGACCCCGTCCGGGAAGACCTCCACCAGGCCGGCCGCGACCGTGTCCGACGGCGGATGGGCCGTCAGGACCGGTTCCGCGGCGGCCAGCAGCGCGTCCGGCACCGTCTTCTTCCGGGTGACCGACAGGATCGCGCCCACCAGCCGCGCGACCTCCTCGTCCCCGTGCCCGGCCGCCTTGGCGCAGGCCCGTACGCGGCGCACCAGATCCGCCGGCAGGTCCGCCGGTGAGCCCGCCCACGCGGTCAGGAACGCCTCCAGGGCCGCGTGCGCCGCGGCCGGCTCCAGCGTCGCGGCGAGGAACCGCTGATGGGCCCCGAATTCCTTGGCCGGCATGGCCCCGCCCGCGGCGAACAGCAGCGCGTTGGCCCGGCGGTAGGCGGGATCCACCGGCAGCCCGTGCTCGGCCTCGGCCGCGCGCGCAGCCGCGTAGGCCCGCCCGCCCGGCCTGCTCCCGTAACCGATCAGCCGATGTCCCACGGTGTCCCAGAACCACGGCAGGTGCGCCGGCGGCAGCCGCCGCGCGCGCGTCGCCATCGTGTCGACGAACCTGCCGGGCTTGGTCCGGGACCGGCCGAGCTCGGTGCGCATGTCCTCGATCAGGCCGCGCGCGGTGCCGGCCGCGTCCGGGTCGTGGGCGGCGACCCAGTCGGCGTAGGTGGTCGAGAGGTGCGTACCGGTGGCGGGCAACAGGGCATCGAGCGAGACGATCATGTCCCGGATCGTCGCACGCCCCACCGACACCACCGGGAGGGAGGTGTGGAGCACCTCAAGGGGTCAGGAACCGTCGGCGTGGAAGGCCGTGGCGCGCACGGTGGCGCCGCAGAGCGCGAACTCCCCGCCGTCGTCGGGCGCCAGCTGGAGCCCGCTCCCTGCCACACCCAGCACGATCGAGGGGGCTACGGTCGGCTCGGCCCCGGAGGCGCAGTATCCGTCGGCCTCACCGAGCACCGGGGTGAAGGTGAGCCGGACCGAGGCCCGGCCGCCGACCGCCAGTTCCACGACGGGCGCCGGTCCCTGACGGACCACGTCCAGGGGCTTGTTGCGGTCCGGCGAGCCCTGACCGGCGAGGGCCACGGTGGGAAACCCCTTCAGGACGCACGCCTTCGGACCGTCGTTGATCACGGTGATCCGCACCTGGCCGCCGCCGATCCGCTGCGCGCTGTCCGCGATGAGCTGCTCGCCGGCACAGGACGCGGCGGGCGAGGGCCGTCCCGTCTCCCGCGCCTCGGCGCCCGTACCGGCGGACAGCAACAGACCGCAGGCCAGGGCACCCGCCACGAGCCACAGGGACGGGGCCTTGGCCGCGCCGCACCACGCCGTGCCCTTCATGGGGTCTCCTCACGATGAGCGGCCCCCTGCGTGCCGATGCGGGCGACGAGGAGGGCGATGTCGTCGTCGGCGGATGCCGGTACGAGGTGGGCGATCAGGGTGTCGCACAGGTGGTCCAGCGGTTGCCGGGGTTCGGTGAGGAGGCTGGTGAGTTCAGCCAGGCGTTCGTCGATGTCGCGGTTGCGGGCCTCGATGAGGCCGTCGGTGTAGAGGACGAGGAGGCTGCCAGGGGGCAGGGTGATGTCGGTGGTGGTGAAGGTGATGCCGCCGACCCCGAGGGGCGCGCCGGGTGGGGTGTTGACGATGTGGACGGTGCCGTCGGGCCGGGCCACGGCGGGTGGCGGGTGTCCGGCGCGGGTGACGGTGCAGTGGCCGGTGGCCGGGTCGCAGACCACGTAGAGGAAGGTGGCGAGCATCGGCTCGGCGAGGTCGGCGAGCGTGGCCTCGAGTTGGTGGAGGAGGGCCGTGGGGGGCATGTCGAGGCGGGCGAGGGCGCGGACGGTTGCGGAGAGGCGACCCATGACCGCGGCGGCCGCGATGCCGTGGCCCATGACGTCTCCGATGATGAGGGCGGCCCTGCCTCCGGTGAGGGGAAGGACGTCGTACCAGTCGCCACCGACCTCGTTGACATCGCTGGCCGGCAGGTAGCGGTGGGCGATCTCGATGCCGGGGGGCGGGGTGACGTGCTGGGGGAGCATGCTGCGCTGGAGGACGACCGCGGTTTCGTGCTCGTGGAGGTAGAGGCGGGCGTTGTCGATGCTGATGGCGGCCCGGGCGGCGAGTTCGCCGGCGAGGGTGACGTCGTCGGACCCGAAGGGACCGAGGGGCCGGGTGCGGTAGAAGGTGGCGACACCGAGGACCAGGTCCCGGGCGATGAGCGGGACCATCATGAACGAGTGCACGCCCTTCTCGAGCAGTTGGGCGGGCTTGGGGGAGTGGCGGGCGGCGGCGGCCACGGCCCGGTCGTCGAGATGGGCGATCAGGAAGGGCTGGCGTGCCGCGAGGGCCTGGGTGTACGGGGCGGCCGCGGGGAAGATGAGGGTGCGGCCGAGCGGGGCGAGGATCCGGGTGACGGCCGAGCTGCTCAGCGGCGCCTTGCCCAGGCGCCGCAGCGCGACGCCCCCGGCGAGTCCCGGGCCCGGTTCGTTGCCGCTGGCGAGGGAGTCCAGGACGTCGACGGTGACGGCGTTGGCGAGGTGCGGGACGGCGAGGTCGGCGAGTTCCTGTGCGGTGCGCTCCAGGTCGAGGCTGGCGCCGATGCGCGAGCTGGCCTCGCTGAGCAGGGCGAGCCTGCGGCGGCCCTGCTCGGCCTCGGTGTGGTCGCGCTCCTGGGTGGTGATGTCGAGAAGGGAGGCGATGACGCCGATGGGGCGGCCGCCGGGGTCTTCCACGCGTACGTAGGAGCAGGCCCATACGCGGTCGTGTTCCGGGTCGGCCGGCGTCCGGCCGGTGCGGCGGCGGTCCAGGACGGGCTCGCCGGTCTCCAGGACCTGGTGCATGGCCTCCTCCATCTCGCCGGAGTTGACCTCGGGGAGTACCTCGGCCAGGCGGCGGCCCACGTGGGCGGACTCCGCGAGGCCGTTCATCGCTTCGAGTGCCGGGTTGACCTGGAGGAATCGCAGCTGGGTGTCGAGGACGGCGATGCCGACGGGTGAGCGGGCGAACAGTCCGTCCCACACCGCCGAGGATCCCCGGATGCGGCGGGCGGCGTGGGCGTCCGCGGCGAAGACCAGGACGGCCGAGGCGCCGTGGCGGCGGTCGGGGACGGGGCAGGCCCAGATTTCGAGCTCCAGGGGGTGACCGTTGCGGTGCCAGGCGGTGACCGTGCCCATCACCCCGCGTCCGGTGGCGGCCGTCTCCCACAGGGACCGGCCCAGGCTGCGGTCGGCCCCCGGATGGAGCAGATCGGCGATGTGCCGCCCGATCACCTGGGGCGGGGCGTAGCCGAGGAGCTCCTGCGCGCCGTGGTTCCAGCGCACGATCATCCCGTCGCTGCTGGTGGCCACCAGTGCCACCGGCAGGGCGCCCAGCCACCCTCCGGCGTCCTGGGCGGCGCTGCTGATCAGGTCCTCGAGCGGCATCCCCTCATTCATCGTGCACCCGCCCCTCCCGGGCGGCCCCGGCCGTGCACCGCGGCCGGCCCGGGCAGCGGTGCGCGCCGGCGCTGCCCCCGGGCAGGAAGGGCGCCACGGTCAGCTCCCGTGGCCGCTCGCCCGGCGCGGGCGGCGGCTGGGCTTCGTCCACACCTCCCATCGTCGCCCTGACGGCCCCGCACCGCTCTCCGGCCCCGCACCGCTCTCCGGCCCCGCACCGCTCTCCTGCCGCGCACCCGCCCGACCGCCGGGCGCCGGCAGCCCGAGCCCGCCCGGGCCGCGGCCTCGCGGGCGCCGTGTGCCGAGCCCGGCGGGAGCGTGGCCGTACCGGTACGACGCTTTGCGAATGATCCACCGCAGCGCGCCACGGGGGCTTACGATCGCGACGGACGGTCTCGTCCCGCGACCGCCGCACGCCCCGCACCCGTGGAGGTCTACCGTGTTCCGGACGGCCCAAGGACACCGCACTCACCGCCGCAGCCACCGCATCCGTTCGACGGCCGGCGCTGCTGCCGCCGCCGCGGGTCTGTTCCTCGCGGTGGGCTGTTCCTCCGGCGACAGCGGTCCGGGGGAGGCGGCCGGAGGTGTGCGCGTCGTGGAGAAGGGCAAGCTGACCACCTGCACCCATCTGCCGTACCCGCCCTTCCAGTTCGAGCAGAGCGGCAAGGTCGTCGGCTTCGACGTGGCCCTGGTCGACCTGGTCGCGCAGAACCTGAAGGTGGAACAGAAGATCCTCGACACGCCGTTCGAGAACTTCAAGACCGGTGCCTTCCTCAACTCGGGCCAGTGCGACCTCGCCGCGGCCGGCATGACGATCACCGACGAGCGCAAGAAGAACGTCGACTTCTCCGTGCCCTACTTCGATGCGACGCAGGCGCTGCTGGCGACGAAGAAGAGCGGTGTCACCTCGCTCGCCGACGTCAAGGCGAAGGGCAAGAAGCTGGGCGCGCAGGCCGAGACCACCGGCGAGAGCTATGCCAAGGCCCAGGGCTTCAACCCGGTCGCCTTCGAGAGCTCGGACGCGGTGCTGAACGGACTGCGCACGGGTCAGGTCGACGCGGTCGTCATCGACTACCCCGTCGTCCAGGGCTGGCTCAAGGACAAGGCGAACGCGTCCGAGTTCGTCCTCGGGCAGAACATCGAGACCGGTGAGCAGTACGGCTTCTCGGTGAAGAAGGGCAACACGGCCCTCCTCGCCGAGATCGACAAGGCGATCGCGACCGCCAAGGCGGACGGTACCTACAAGAAGCTGTACGAGCAGTGGATCGGCCCGCTGCCCCAGGCCACGTCGTGACCTCTCGGCTCACCCGGCGCCAGCGGCGCCGGGTCTGGCAGGGCGTGCAGTACGCGATCTTCGTCGCCGCGCTGGTCGTGATCGGTGTCCTGGCCGACTGGGACCGGCTGCAGAACCAGTTCGCGCAGACGGATCTGGCCTTGCGCCTCTTCCCGAAGATCATCACCATCGCCCTGCGCAACACGGTGGTGTACACGATGTCCGGGTTCGTCTTCGGCCTGGTCCTCGGCCTCGTCATCGCCATGATGAGACTGTCCTCGGTGACCCCCTACCGGTGGGTCGCCAGCGTCTACATCGAACTGTTCCGGGGCCTGCCCGCCCTGCTGATCTTCATCTTCGTGGGCGTGGCGGTGCCCCTGGCGTTCCCCGGGACCGAGATCCCCGGCGGGACGTACGGGAAGGTCGCGCTCGGTCTCGGCCTGGTCGCGGCCGCGTACATGGCCGAAACGATCCGAGCCGGCATCCAGGCCGTACCCAAGGGCCAGATGGAGGCGGCCCGCTCGCTGGGCTTCTCGCACGCCCGCGCCAGGGTGTCGGTGATCATCCCGCAGGCGTTCCGCATCGTCATTCCCCCGCTCACCAACGAGCTGGTCCTGCTGTTCAAGGACTCCTCGCTGGTGCTGTTCCTGGGCGTGACACTGGAGGAGCGGGAACTGACGAAATTCGGCCGGGACCTCGCCAGCGAGACCGCCAACTCCACCCCGATCCTGGTCGCGGGTCTGTGCTACCTCCTCGTGACCGTGCCGCTGAGCCTCGTGGTGCGTCGTCTCGAGGCCCGCGCGGACAAGGCCACGTGAGGACGGGACGAGATGACAGAGAAGACGGGAACGTCGCACACGATGACCACGGACCGCCCGGAGATCGAGATCCGTGGACTGCACAAGTCCTTCGGTGACAACCACGTCCTGCGCGGCATCGACCTGGACATCGGCCGCGGCGAGGTGGTCTGCGTCATCGGGCCGTCCGGCTCCGGCAAATCGACGCTCCTGCGCTGTGTGAACCTTCTGGAGGAGCCGACCGAGGGCCAGGTCTTCGTCGGCGGTACGGAGGTCACCGACCTCGACGTCGACATCGACGCCGTGCGCCGCCGCATCGGCATGGTCTTCCAGCAGTTCAACCTGTTCCCGCACGTGAGCGTCACCGAGAACCTCACGCTGCCGCAGCGGCGGGTGCTCGGCCGGGACAAGGCGCAGGCCGCCGCCATCGCCCGGGAGAACCTCGAACGCGTCGGCCTCGCCGAGAAGGCGGACGCCTTTCCGGCGCAGCTGTCCGGCGGCCAGCAGCAGCGGGTGGCGATCGCCCGGGCCCTGTCGATGGGGCCGGAGGTGATGCTCTTCGACGAGCCGACCTCGGCGCTCGACCCGGAACTCGTCGGCGAAGTGCTGTCGGTGATGCGGGTGCTGGCGGGCGAGGGGATGACGATGATGGTCGTCACCCACGAGATGAGCTTCGCCCGCGAGGTCGCGGACCGCGTCGTGTTCATGGACGGCGGGGTCATCGTCGAGCAGGGGCCGGCCACGCAGGTGGTCACCCGGCCGCAGCACGAGCGGACCCGGAACTTCCTCAACCGGATCCTGGACCCGGCGGCGGTCGAGGCACCTGCCGCCCACGGCGGCTCCCAGCCGGGAGAACCGGCCGACGGGCGGCCCGAGGAGTGAGGCGGAGGCGCCGTCGTACCGGGTGAGCCGCGTCTCACCGGGGCGGCGGCGCTTGTCTATGCAACGAGTTGCATAGAAGGATCGGGGCATGGCACTTGAGCACGCGATCCTCGTCTCTCTGCTGGAGAAGCCGGGCTCCGGTTATGAGCTGGCCCGCCGGTTCGACCGGTCCATCGGCTACTTCTGGACCGCGACCCACCAGCAGATCTACCGCGTGCTCAAGCGCATGGAGGGCGACGGCTGGCTCGACGTCCGCGAGGTGCCACAGCAGGCCAGGCCGGACAAGAAGGACTACTCCGTCGCTGCGCCCGGCCGGGCCGCCCTGTCCGCCTGGCTGGGCGAGCCGATCCAGCCCGACAGCGTCCGGCACGAGCTCGCCGTGAAGATCCGCGGCGCGGCCTTCGACGATCCGGCCGCACTGATCCGCGAGGTCGAGCGGCACCACCGGGCGCACGGCGACCGGCTCACGCACTACCTCGCGGGGGAACTGCGCGACTTCACCGGGCCGCAGGCTCCCGCGACGTCCGACGCCGCACGGGAGCTCCAGCACGTCGTGCTCCGCGGCGGCATCGCCTACGAGCGGATGCAGCTCGCCTGGCTGGAGGACGTACTCGCCACGCTCCACCGCCTCGCCGCGCCCTGACGCGCTCACCCACCACACGTCACCCGTCACCCGTCACAGTCACCGTCTCGCCTCATCCCTCGACCGAAAGGCCGCCTCCATGACCGACCCGCTGCTGTTCAACCCGCGCACCTACGACCCGGCGCACTTCGACCCCGAGACCCGCCGGCTGCTGCGCGCCACCGTCGACTGGTTCGAGAACCGCGGCAAGCGCAGGCTGATCGAGGACTACCGCTCCCGTGCCTGGCTGGCGGACTTCCTCGCGTTCTCCGCGAAGGAGGGGCTCTTCGCGACCTTCCTGACCCCGGCCCCCGCCGCCGGCGAGGCCGAGCCGGACAAGCGCTGGGACACCGCGCGGATCGCCGCCCTCAACGAGATCTTCGGCTTCTACGGCCTGGACTACTGGTACGCGTGGCAGGTCACCATCCTCGGCCTCGGCCCGGTCTGGCAGAGCGACAACGCCGCCGCCCGCGGCCGGGCGGCGGAACTCCTCGCCGAGGGCGAGGTGTTCGCCTTCGGCCTGTCCGAGAAGACCCACGGCGCCGACATCTACTCCACCGACATGCTGCTGGAGCCCGACGGTGACGGAGGCTTCCGGGCCACCGGCTCCAAGTACTACATCGGCAACGGCAACGCCGCCGGCCTCGTCTCCGTCTTCGGCCGCCGCACCGACGTCGAGGGCCCCGACGGCTACGTCTTCTTCGCCGCCGACAGCCGCCACCCGGCCTACCAGCTCGTGAAGAACGTCGTCGACTCCTCCAAGTACGTCAGCGAGTTCCACCTCGCGGACTACCCGGTGGCCCCCGAAGACGTCCTGCACACGGGCCGCGCCGCCTTCGACGCCGCCCTCAACACCGTCAACGTCGGCAAGTTCAACCTCTGCACCGCGTCGATCGGCATCTGCGAGCACGCGATGTACGAGGCCGTCACCCACGCGCAGGGCCGCATCCTCTACGGACGCCCCGTCACCGCCTTCCCGCACGTGCGCCGCGAGCTGAGCGACGCGTACGTCCGCCTCGTCGGGATGAAGCTGTTCAGCGACCGCGCCGTCGACTACTTCCGCTCCGCCGGCCCCGACGACCGCCGCTACCTGCTCTTCAACCCGATGACCAAGATGAAGGTCACCACGGAGGGCGAAAAGGTCATCGACCTGATGTGGGACGTCATCGCGGCCAAGGGCTTCGAGAAGGACACCTACTTCGCCCAGGCGGCCGTCGAGATCCGCGGTCTGCCGAAGCTGGAGGGCACGGTCCACGTCAACCTCGCGCTGATCCTCAAGTTCATGCGCAACCACCTGCTGGAGCCGGCCGAGTACGCACCCGTACCGACCCGCCTCGACGCGGCCGACGACGCCTTCCTCTTCCGCCAGGGGCCGGCCCGCGGTCTGGGCTCCGTACGCTTCCACGACTGGCGCCCCGCCTACGAGGCGTACGCCGCCGTGCCGAACGTCGGCCGCTTCCGCGAACAGGCCGACGCCCTCTGCGAGTTCGTCAAGACCGCCGCTCCCGACGAGCAGCAGAGCCGCGACCTCGACCTCCTCCTGGCCGTGGGCCAGCTGTTCGCCCTGGTGGTGCACGCCCAGCTGATCCTGGAGCAGGCCCGTCTGACCGGCCTGGACGAGGACGTCCTCGACGAGCTGTTCGGGGTCCTCGTACGCGACTTCTCCGCGCACGCCGTCGAGCTGTACGGCAAGGACTCCGCCACCGCGGACCAGCAGAACTGGGCGCTCGGCGCGGTCCGCCGCCCGGTCGTCGACGCCGAGCGCTCGGCCCGTGTGTGGGCACGCGTGGAGGCGCTGGCCGGGGCGTACGAGATGGCGCCGTAACGCCGGATCGCCCCAGGAGCAGAGGCGCACGGACGGACGACTCCCGGCAGCGGGAGCCGTCCGTCCGTGGTCCCGGCCCGCCGGTGGACCGCCCGCCGGGCAGGCGGTGTGTCACAGTGCCCGGCGCAGCGTGCGGGCGAGCGCGGAGGCCGAGGACGGTGCGGAGCCGGCCGTCTCGTCCAGCGCGGCGTCGATCACATCGGCGAGGCGAGGGGGAAGCGACGGGAGGCGTTCGCGCACCGGCACCGGCGGTTCGCGCAGTACGACCGCCACCGGATCCGCGTCGGCCGGGAAATCGCGCGGTGTCTCGCCGGTCAGCATCCAGTACAGGCAGGCCGTGACCGCCCACAGGTCGACATCGGGCCGCGCGTACTTGTAGTCGATGAGCTGGCGGCGCGGCATGAAGGCCACGCTGCCGCCGACCGAGCCCGTGTGCGTACGCCCCGACAGGCCCGCCTGGTCGAAGGCCTTGGCGAGCCCGAAGTCCGCGAGTTTCAGGACGGGTTTGCGGCCGGACCCCGAGAGCAGCAGGTTCTGCGGCTTGATGTCGCGGTGCACCAGGCCCCGCCCGGCCGCGGTGCTGCCGTCGGCGAGCCGTACCGGGACCTGCGCGTCGTGCGCGTACGCGAGCCCCTCCAGGGCCTGGAGGACCAACGGCACGGCCACGTCGACGGCGAGCCGCCCACCGCGCCGCACCACGAGGTCGGCGACGCTGCCCCCGGCGCAGTACTCGCAGGTGAAACAGAGGGTGCCGGCGTGGGCGGCGCCGGCGTGGAACCGGACGATGTGCGGATGCCGAAGCGCCCGCGTGCAGTCGAGCTCGCGCAGGAACGCGTCGCGCGCGGCCGCCTCGACCCGGACCTGCGGGGTCAGCGTCTTCACGGCGACGATCCTGCCGGAGGCCGTGTGCCGGGCCAGATGGACCACGCCCTGCGCACCGCGCCCCAGCTCCCGCAGGGTCCGCAGGCCGGGCAGCGGTTCGGGGCGTTCGCCGGCGCACAGCGCCACCCGCACGGTCGTGGCGCCGATCCGCAGCTCGTCCCCGTGCCGCAACTCCCGCTCGCCGTACGCCTCGTCGAGGGCTTCCCCGTTGACGTACGTACCGTTGCGGCTGCCCAGGTCGCGCACGTACGCACGGGGCGGCCTGACCTCGACCAGGCAGTGCCGACGCGACACCTTGCGCTGCTCCGCGGAGACGCGGATCCCGCACTCCGGGCCGCGCCCGAGCACGCACGAGGTGCGGCCCGCGAACACGTACTCGTCGGTGAGCTCGGCCCCGTCGTCGTCCCGGCCGGTGCCGACGAGGAGCGCCACGCTCCAGGCCACGGGTCAACCACCGTCCCCGGGCGGGAAGTCGAAGTCCCAGGTGAGTTCCCACACCCGCAGCCCGGAGCCCAGGTCCGCGGTGGCGAGCAGGGTGCCGGCCCGGTTCAGCACGGCCTGGCCGACCGGCGACCCGTGGCCCTCCAGCGTCCGCAGGCAGCGCCCCGAGGCCACCTCCCAGACCCGGACCAGCCGGTTCCAGCCGGCGGTGACCGCGAACGCGCCGTCGGCGCTGAGCGTGAAGGCACCCAGGCTGTCGGGGAGCGAGAAGGAGTGCAGCACGTGCCCGGTGGCGGTCTCCCACACCCGCAGCGCCTTGTCCTCGGGCGTCGCGGCCAGTCGGCCGTCGGCGCTGAAGGCGACGAGCGGCTGGTCGCCGCCGATGGTGCCGTGGACCCTGACCGAGTACCGGAACGTTCCGGTGGCCACGTCCCACGCCGTGACGAACGGGCTCTGGGAGAGGAACAGCGTGCGGCCGTCCGCGGTGAAGTCCAGTCGCTCCCCGCGCGGGCGCGACGTCAGTGTCCAGGCGGGGCGGTCCGCGTCAGGTGCCCACAGATGGACTTCGTTCTCCTGGGGCGGGCCGCCGAAGTGGTTCGCCTTCGGATGGGTGCCGCCGTGCGAGGCGGCGTACCGGCCGTCGCGGCTGAGCGCCACCGCGTTGACCGTGCCGCCGTGCGCCCGCAGCGTGCGCAGGACGTTGCCCGCGGGCAGATCCCGAAGCCGCAGAGTGCCCTGCTCGTCGCCGATCAGGATCCGGTCGCCCGCGGGTGTGAGGGCGAACGTGCTGATGGCGCCCGTCTCGTCCGTGAACAGGCGCTTGCTGCCGTCGGCGAGGCTCAGCTGCCGGATCGTGCCCGCGGAGGTCCGCACCAGCAACAGCCTGCCGTCCAGGGCGAATCGGATGTCCCGTGCGTTCCCCCTCTCGCCGTGGTCGAAGGTGTAGAGCCGGTCCCCGCCGGCGAAGTCCCAGATGTCCACGTCGCCCCGCCAGCGGCCGGTCGCCAGGAGGGCGTCGTCCTGGCCGACGGCCAGCGTCACCGGCTGGGTGAACTCATGGTGCCCGTCGTAGTTGTACAGCGGCCACGCGCCGAGCAGCGTGGACCGGCGGCCGTGCGCACCCACCTGGGCCCAGGCCGCCCGCATCTCCGGGTGGCGGGCGAAACCGGGCACCTGCTGGGCGGACCTCAACACCTCGGCGGCGGACGCGAACCGCCCCTCCTCGATGAGGTCGCCGGCGCGGTCCATCAGGGCGCGGAACGCGTCCTCCGTACGGGAGAGTTCACCGGCGGGCCGGGGCCGTGCGTAGCACCACGGCGCGACGTAGTCGGCAGCGGGCAGCGACCGCATCAGAACCTTGCCCCGGCCGGCGCCGAGCACGGCGACGCGGCCGTCCGCGCTGACCGCCGCATCGTGCACCCAGCGTGCCTCGGGCGCCACCTGCCGGTCGAGCGTGCGCATACAGCGTCCGGTCGGCGCGTCCCACACCTGGATCGGCACCCCGCTGTCACCCGCCGTCAGGAGGGTGGGCCCGGCCGCCGCGACCGCCATGGACGACACGCCGCGCAACTGTTGCGGCGTCTCGCTCACCACGGTGCCCCGCCGGGCGTCCCAGACGGTGAGCGGCCCGTCCCACCAGGCGACGACGGCGCACCGGGCATCCGGGGAGACGGCCGCCCGGTCCATCGGGAGGGTGTGGACGTCCACCCCGTTCAGCGTTCCTCTGGCAGGGCCCCTGAGCATGCGGACACAGCGTCCGGTGGCGACGTCCCACGTGCGGACCGTGCCGTCCGAATCGCCGAAGGAGCCGGACACGACCCGGCCGCCGTCATGGTTCAGCGCCAGCGAGGTGATCACCCCGGCATGGCCGTGCAGGTTGGCGACCACGTGCCGCGGTTCGAGTTCCCAGACCTGGATCGCGCTGTTGCGGTGCCCGGTGGCGACGAACCGGCCGTCGCCGCTCATCGCCACGGCGCTGGCGGCGAACTTCCCTGATCCGTGGGGCAGTCCGTGCCTCCGGCGGCGGCGTGACAGGTCCCACACCTCGATGATTCCGTCCTCCCGGACGGCCACACCCATCGTGCCCGCGGCGTCCATGGCGACGGCGGTGACCGGCTGCCCGCGCCGGGTCAGGGTCCGTTGTACGCGCCGCCGCCGGCGCTCGCCCGGCGCCCACAGCCGCAGCCCGCCCGCGCGGTCGCCCGCGAGGACGAGGCCGCCGTCCGCGCTGACCGCGACCGCCCCCACGTCCTCGGCGTGTCCGTCGAGATCGGCGTGGATCCGCGGTGGGCGGCGCTCCCACTCGGCCAGCCCCGCCGCCGCCTCCGCCGAGGAGGGGTCGGCGGCGGCCGCCTCGCGCAGCAGCTCCCCGGCCCGCTCGTCCTCGTGGCGCTCCAGCTGTACGGAGCCCAGGAGCAGGGCGCCCTGCCCGGGCGAGGCTTCGATGCCCGCCGCGCGTGCGCCTTCCAGGTCGGAGACGAGCTCCTCGCCCGTACGGCTTCCCGAACGCCACTGGTGCAGGCCGAAGTTGTAGAGCGAGGGCAGGTGGTGTGGATCGGCCCCGACCGCTCGCAGCCACAGCTCCTCGGCCTCCTCGCTCCGGCCGAGGTCGAGCAGCGAGAGGGCCTGGTTCGACAGGCCGTCCGCCAGCAGCCGTACCGCCTTGGGCGCGGCCCGCCCGTAGGCCCTGCCGAGGGCCTCGTCGTACAGGCCGGCGAGGGTCGCCGCGACCTCGCCGAGCCCGGACGGGCGGGCCTGCGGATCGTGGGCGAGGCACCGGCGTAACAAGGCGGCCACCCCGGGCGGGACCGGCGGGATGCGCCCGTCGTCCGTGCCTGCGCGCAGATGCGCCTCCAGCGCCTCCCCGGCCGCCTGTCCGTAGCGGGTCGGGCGGCGTCCGGCGAACATCTCCAGAACGCTCACCCCCCAGGACCAGACGTCCGTGGCCGTGGTCATACGGGCGCCGGCGCGCCCTGCGGCGGCCGCCTGCTCAGGGGAGCAGTAGGCGGGCGTCATCCCGCCGAAGGTGGCCGTCGGCGGGCCTTCCCGCGGGCCCTGCGCCTCGTCCTGCGCGCCTGCGGCACGGGCTCCGGCCAGGCCGAAATCGGTGACCTTGGCCGTACCGTCCGGTTCGAGCATCACGTTCGCCGGTTTGACGTCCTGGTGTACGAGCCCGCTGTCGTGCGCGTGTTGCAGGCCCCACGCCATCTGCACGGCGATGTCGAGGATGCGGCCGAGCGCCGCCCGCGGGCCGTCCTCGTAGAGACGGCCGCCGCGTACGGCCTGTGCCAGACTGCCGCCGTCCACCCACTCCGCGAACACCCGGGGCACCCCGTCGATGGTGCGGACGTACGAGCAGTTGACCGTGTGCGGATGCATCCCCAGCCCCACCCACGTACCGGCCTCGGTCTCGAAGCGGCGACGGCCGTCCGACGTGCGCACGAGCTCGGGGCGCGGAGTCTTCACGGCCAGGTCCACCTGCCAGCCGCGGTGGCGCACCCGGTGCACCAGGCCCATGCCGCCGCTGTGCACCACGTCGAGCACCTCGTACAGGTCGAGCACGACATCGCCCGGCTCCCATGCCCGGGCCCTCGTCCCTGCCATGGCTCAGTCGGCGAGCGCGACGAAGACGGGGCTGGCGAGCAGCACCGTCATGCCGTCGTGGGCGTCGAGTTCGGGGTAGGGACTCGGTCCGTGCAGCAGGCGTTTGGCGAGGAACTCCACCTCCTGCTCGGTGCCGGGCATCATGCGGTTCATGAGGTGGGCCGAGGCGAGCGCCCTCGGCGACACCTGGTCCCCGTCGGCGGTCACCGCCGCGGCGAGGCCCGCGAACAGCCCCGGCATCGAGGACGGCGCGAAGGCCGCCCGCTCCTGCTCGGCCGGTGCGGACACGAGCGCGCCGAGGACGTGGCCGCTCGCGCCACCGAGCCCGACGATCGTGCGCTCGGTGCGGCCGCCGAAGTAGACCAGGGAGGTCTGCCCGGAGGCCAGCGGCCCCCATCGCATGGGCAGCCGCCCCCGCACGTACTGGCCGGGCTGGTCGACGGTGCCCACGTCGGCGAAATCGTCCAGGTGGCGCACCACCCGCTCCAGCCGCGCCACCCGGTCCGACGCCGGCGCCTCCACGGTGCGCTTGGCACTGACGAAGTTCAGGCTCACCCCCACCTCGGTGGCGCGCTTGCGCGCGAAGCCCGGGTCGATCTGCGGCAGCAGCATGTCGACCTTGGCGTCGCTGATGTAAACGTAGTACCGCACCGACATGTTGGCCCCTTCGCCCGACGACCGGTCCCCTCCTGCTACGCCAGGTTACTGGCGATTACAGCCGAACCGGCAGGCTGTCAGCCACAGTTGGCCACTGCCGCCGGGAAGGGGGGCGGGGCCGGGGCGTTCGATGTGCGGCGCGCCCGCCGAGTCCGCCTTGGCGCTCCGCCGAATGGAGCAACCGTCGCTGGGCCGCACCCCGCGGTACAAGATCGAGGCGGTGGAGTGCCTGCCCGGGTCCGCCGATGCCCTCCTGGGCACCGACGACGAGAACCTCGGCGGATACGTGCGGACCCTCGCGCTCTGCCGAGCCTGACCCGGGTCACCCCGTACGGTTGCTCCCGATCTCAGCGCCAGGAGGGATGGCCTTCGGCTGAAGTGCCGGTGGTGAGCGTGCGCTCGCCGGTCTTGTCCGTGCGCACGGCCCAGATCGCGGGCTTCTCGTACGGGCCGCGGACGAAGGCGACCCACGTGCCGTCGACGGACCAGGCGGGGTCCATCTCATGGGCGCCGGTGGCCACCAGTTCACGATCGTCCGTGCCGTCGGCGTCCACGAGGCGGATGTCGCCCTGAGTGCCCGTGCCGTAGGTCCCCGCGGTGTAGGCGAACGTCGTGCCGTCCGGGGACCACACCGGGTCGAGCGCCGGATGGGGCAGCCGGGTCACCTGCTGAGGGGCGCGGTTCGGGGCGGCGGGGTCGACCACGTGGATCTGCCAGTTCTCGGGCCCTGTCTGGAGACAGACCGCGATGCTCTTGCCGTCCGGCGACCACGCGGGATCCTCGACCTGGCCCGCGCCCGAGGTGAGCTGGCGAGCCGTGCCGTCGGCGACTTCGACCACGAACAGTTGCTGTACGCCGTCCTTCTTGCGCAGTACGGCGAGCCGGCTGCCGTCCGGCGACCAGGACACCCTGCCGCCGGCGATGGAGGCGACCCGCCGCGCGTTCGAACCGTCGGCATGGGCGGTCCAGACGGCCGTGCCCTCGGGCGTGGTCCGGGTGAACGCGAAGGACCTGCGGTCGGGGGACCACTGGGGCAGCATGTCGCATCCGTCCCCTGCGACGAGCCGCACCGGCGCTTCAGCCGCTGTGTCACGGCGGGCGATGACGCCGTGACAGGTCGCGGGCCAGCCAGGGGCGGTGTCCTGCCGGATCAGGAGGGGGTCGGTCGGGAAAGGGGCGGGGGTGGGCGCGGAGCCGGTGGGAGTGACGGCGCCGGGCTTGGCATTGTCCTTGGTGGAGCCGTTCCAGGGCTGCCACAGCAGCAGGCCGACGGCCGCGAGGGAGACCACGAGCGCCGCCGCCACCACGGCGCGGCGGCGCCGGGTCTGCACGCCAACCGGCTGCCGCATCCCCGCGGGTACGGGTACGGGTACGGGTACGGGTACGGGTACGGGTACCGGCGCGGGCCCGCGCACCGGCTCGGTCTCGGGTACCGCCCCGGTCTCGGGGGAGAGCCGTGCTGCCGGCTCCGTCACGGTCCGCGCCTGGTCCGTACGGGGCTCCGCGCCGCCGGGCCGAAGGACGTCCGCCGCCGGGGCGTCATGCGGTGTGTCCGGCGTGACGGGATCCGCCGCCGGTTCCTGCCGGGGGAGCAATTGCGTGGCCGCGTCCGGCAGCCAGCAGTCACCCGCCGGGTGGCGGACGGTCAGGCCGTCCAGGAAGGCAGCCGGGGTGGGGCGTGCCTCCGGGTCCTTCGACAGGCAGGCGCCGATGGCTTCGCGGAGTTCGCCGGGGACTGCCGTCAGGTCCGGCTCCTCATGGACGACCTTGTAGTGCCTGGCCGCGGACGGGCCGTCGCCGAAGGGGGAGCCGCCCGCGGCCTGGGCGAGCACCACCCCCAGCGCGAACATGTCGACCGCGGGGGTGACGGCGCCACCACCGGTGAGTTGCTCGGGCGCCAGGAATCCGGGCGTGCCGATCTGCAGCCCGGTCTGTGTCAGGGCCGTTCCGTCCAGGGCACGCGCGATGCCGAAGTCGATGACGCGCGGCCCGTCCTCCGCGACGATGATGTTCGCGGGCTTGAGGTCGCGGTGGATGACCCCCGCCCGGTGGATCGCCTCGAGCGCCTCGGCCAGGCCGGCCGCCAGGACCGTGAGCGTGTCCAGGGGCAGCGATCCGACTCTCGCGAGCACTGCTTGCAGAGTGGGTCCGGGGACGAAGGCCGTCACCAGCCAGGCCGGCTCCCCGTCCGGATCGGCGTCGACGACCGGTGCGGTGTGGAAGCCGCCGACCCGCCGCGCGGCCGCCACCTCGTCGGCGAACCTGCGCTTGAACCCGGGCTCGGTGCTCAGCTCGGGACGCACGACCTTGACGGCCACCGCCCGGCCGGACTGGGACCGGCCCAGGTAGACCACGCCCATGCCCCCCTGGCCGAGCCGTCCCACCAGCCGGTAGCGGCCCTCGCCGACCGAGGTGGGATCACCCGTTTCGAGCGGCTTCATGGGGCCCCCGTTTCACACCTTGCACGATGAACAGCCTCTCTGTACCGGTCGCGCCGCGTACCAGTCAAGCGAGCCCCTGCGGAGACCGGGGGCCCGGAGCCGGGCGGTGGCGCCGCGCCCCCTGCTCTTGCCCGAAGAGCGGTCGCCCGGGGGCTGATTGCCCGGATCGTTCCTGTGCCGAGCCTGCGGGCTTCCTTAATGGACCTTGAAGAACGCCTCCAGGCCGCTCTTTTCGCTGGTCACCGCCCCTAGGCTCGGTCGCACCCGTCCTCCCCTTCTCTCTGTGAGGTGCAACAGGCATGAGCCGCAGCCGAACTCCCGGAACGCCGTCCCGCGTCGAGGCGCGACGGAAGAAGACGGTGCGCACGCGCATCGTGCTGTCCCTCACCGCGGCGGCCGCGGCGGTGGCGGTCGGGGTCGCGGTGGCCGACACCGACGGCGGTGCGCGCGCGGACCACCGCGCCGACGGCGCCACCGGACCGAAGTCCGGGACGGCCGGCTCCGGTAACGAGGAGGCGACGGCAACCGCTTCTCCTCCCCTTCCCACGCTCAGCGCCGACGCTGCGGCCGCGACGGGCGCGATGCCGTCCGGAACGCCCGGTGCCGACACCACGGGATCCGCCGCTCCCACGACGGCCGCGGCAGAGGAGAGCCGACCGGCCACGTCGGCGTCGACCCAGACCCGCAAGCCCGCGAGCAAGCCCGCGGCTACCGCCGGCGGCGGTTCCGGGGGCTCGGGCGGTTCCTCCGGCAGTGCCTCCGCGGACGCCGAGTCGGCGGTGCTCGCTCTGGTCAACAAGGAGCGGGCCGCGGCCGGGTGCGGGCCCTTGGCCATGAACGCCAAGCTGAGCGCCGCGGCACGGGCGTACAGCGACACCATGGCCCGCAGCGGCGTCATGTCCCACACCGGACCCGACGGGTCCACCATGACCACCCGCGTGGAAGCGGCCGGATACGGGTGGTCCCGCCTGGGCGAGAACATAGCCCGCGGCCAGGCGGACGCCGACGCGGTCATGAACGCGTGGATGAACAGCTCCGGCCACAGGGCCAACATCCTCAACTGCGCCTTCCGGGAGATCGGCATAGGCGTGCACAAGGGCGACGGCGGCCCGTGGTGGACGCAGAACTTCGGTACGCCGAAGTAGGAAATCCCCACCGGACCGCCACACGTCCTCCGACCCGTACCAGGGTCAGGAGGACGTCGGCGTTCGCCCGTGGCGCCGGGGCCATCCGTGGCCGTTCGGGGGAGGCGGTGACGGGCGGCGCAGCGCGTCGGCCACTATGGGGCCGTGCCTCGAATTCCGCGCTACCTGCTCATATGGCTGTCCTGCACCGCCACCAGCGTGACCGCCGTGCTCGTCACGGTCCAGTTCGTGGTCGGCTCCACCAGGCATACGCCTCCGGTTGCGCGGTCCGCCCCGATGGTCTTCGATTCGCCGCCGGCGTGGCTGGCGGGGGAGAGCCAGTCACCGAGCCCGCAGTCCCCGAGCGCGTCCGCCACCAGCTCGCCCACCGCGTCCGAGCAACCGTCTCCCTCGGCTTCGACGCCCGTACCCGCGAAGGCCTCGACGGGAACCCCCCGGACCACCGCACCGAAACCCGCCGTCGACTGCGAGGGGGGCGGAACGGGCCTGCACACCGTCCCCTCGCAGGGCGGCAAGGCCACGGTGCGGTACGGCAGCAGCGGCGTCTGCCTGATCTCCGCGATACCCAGCCCCGGCTTCAAGGCCACCACGTCACAGACCGCGGACGACACCCTGACGGTCACCTTCACGAGCCCGGACCACCGCTCCGTCATCACGGCCACGATCGACCCGGTGGCGAAGGCCAGCGTGCGCGAGACGTCGTTCTGAGGAGCGGGCCGCTTCGCCCGATCCGCACTACTCGACCCCCTGATCCCTTTTGCTGGTTTCACCTCCTTCTGCCCGTCCATCGCCCGAGCTCCGGCGAAGCGGAAGGTGAGCTGTTCCTTAGGGGAACCTCAAGATCACGCCCATACGGTTCGGGCGGCCCGGAGCGGTCCTATGCTCGCGTCAGCCGAGCGGCCTTCGGCGCCCGGGCGTGATGGCCCCGGCGACCCGTCGAGCCGTCGCGCCGTCGGCTTCACCGAGCTGGGAGGCGTTTCGCCCTCCCCGCAGTCCGAACCGTGCCTTGGGGTGTCTTCGCCATGACTTCTCGCATACTCCGACCCGCCCGTGCCGGCCGCCGCACTACGCAGCCCCGCTCCGCCGCGCCCCGGGGGGTGCGACTGCCGCTGGTCGCCGCGGCCGTCGTCGCCGCAGGGCTGACCGCCGCGTGCGGGCCGGCCTCCCAGCCCGCAGGGGCCGCGTCGCCGTCCGCGGCCGGACAGTCGTCGCAGTCCCTGCCCGCAGGCACGGAGTCCGCGTCCGCGTCCGCGTCCGCCGAGGCCTCCCCGACCGCCTCGGCCTCGCCGTCGGCGCCCCCCGGCACCCCTTCGGGCTCCACGCCGACGCCCACGCGTGCCCAGACCACTTCGGCCGCGCCCAAGCCGCCCCGTACGTCCGCCGCGCCCGCCCCGGCGCGGATACCCGGGCCCGGCTACGACAGTTCGGCCGACGCGCAGAAGCAGATCGACGCGGCACTGAGCGCGGCCAAGGCCGACGGGAGGATGGTGCTGCTCGACTTCGGCGCCAACTGGTGCGGCAACTGCAAGGCGGCCGACAAGGTGTTCGCCCAGCCGCAGACGGCTGCGATCCTCGGAGCCTCGTACCACCTGGTGAAGATCGACATCGGCGGCAGCAGCTCCGCCAACTCCGCGCTCCTGCGCAAGTACAGCCCCTCGGGCGGCAGTTACAAGATGCCCGTCCTGATCGTCGTCACGCCGTCCGGTACGGTGCGCACCGACACCCACGCCACGGGCAACCCCGCCCTGACTTCCGAGGGGATCAACTCCTTCCTGCGCCAGTGGGCGTCATGAGACGAGCGGTTCCGCGGCCCGCCGCCCTGGCCGGTGCCGGTCTCGCGGCAGCCGGCTGCGGCCTCGCCGTCCTCGCTACCGTCGGCACCGATGGCACCGATGGCGGCGACGGCGGCGGCGCCGGGGCGCCCGCCGGGCAGGCGAGCGTGCATCGGCCCGACGCTGGCCGCCGTACAGGCGCTGGCCTGGAGCGAGGCGAGCGCAGCCCGAGGGGCTCTGCTGATGGCGGCCTACTGCTTCGGGCTGGGCCTGCCGTTCATCCTGGCGGCGCTGGCCTTCCGCCGGGCCCTGGGCGCCTTCGGCCTGGTCAAACGCCACTACCAGTGGGTCCTGCGGATCGGCGGCGGCATGCTCGTGCTCGTCGGCGTGCTGCTGGCCACCGGAGTGTGGAACGACCTGGTGTACCGGCTGCAGTTGTGGAGCGCGGACTTCACCACAGCCGTCTAGGCCGTCTCTTTCGGATCTTGTCGGCCGAGCCCGCGGCGTCTGGTGCCGTGCATGGCAAGGCGGAGGGGCGTGCCGCGTACTGGACGTAC
>NZ_JBVIFS010000023.1:66057-110189 GCF_055571215.1 Streptomyces sp. NPDC030995 | reverse complement strand
CGGCTCGTACTGGACGTACCGGCGCGGTCCGACAACGCGGCGAGGTGCCGTGCCGGGGGCCGCGACCCGGCAAACCTTTCCGGTCACAGCACTAGCGCTTGCGGGCCAGCAGGAAGCCCTGCGGGGACCTCTCGAGGGCGTCCGGCTCGCGGATCAAGCGGGAGACTTCGGCCAGTCCGGCCGCGGCCAGCAGCCCGGCGATCAGGTCCGGCGGGGTCCAGTACACGTCCAGCTCGACCGGATGTCCGTACGCGTGCTCCAGCCGGATCCGCGCGTCGCCCGCCTTGAAGGCGATCAGGAAGTAGCCGCCCGGCGCCAGTACCCGGGCGAACTCCGCGAACACCGGGGCGAGTTCCGAGGGCGGGGTGTGCACGGTGGAGTACCAGGCCAGGACCCCGCCGAGCACCCCGTCGGCCACGTCCAGCGCGGCCATCGAGCCCACCTCGAACCGCAGCCCCGGATAGGTCCGGCGGGCCACCGCCACCATCGCCGGGGACAGGTCGACGCCGAACGCCCGTACGCCGAGCCCGTCGAGATGCGCCGTCACCCGGCCCGGACCGCAGCCCAGGTCGGCGACCGCCCGGCCGCCGCCCCCGTCACCGCGTACGTACTCGGCGAACGCGGCCAGCATGGCCCGGTCCAGCGGCTTCCCGGCCAGGTCCGGGCTGACCAGACGCGCGTAGTCGACGGCGACGGCGTCGTAGGAAGCGCGCACGGTGTGCAGGTACGAGGTCTCTGTCATGCCCCTGGACAGTAGCCCGCGCGGAGCCTCCGCTCATCCTCCCGTCAGCGGACCGTCAGTGAACCGGCCAGGGAGCCGGCCGGTCGGATCGGCCAGTGGATTGGGCAGTTCCGCCCACTGATCGCCAGGAATACCGGGGCTCAGCCGCATCAGGGTGAGCGCCTTGGTGGGCAGCGGCCCGGTCAGCAGGGCCTCGGTGTCGGCGGTGGCCGGCAGGGAGGCCGCCGCTTCGGCGAGGGCCTCGGCGAAGGCCCCGGCCGAGCCCGCCGTGGCGCCGAGCGCCCCCGTCAGCAGGGACCCGAACAGCTTGCGCCGCAGGAGGGTCACGTCGTCGGTGATCAGCCGGCCGGACAGCGGCGGCACCGGCAGGCCGTGCCGCACGAGCCGGGCCGGACTGATCCGGATGTCGGCGAGGTCGCGGTAGACCAGCCGCAGCGGGGCGCCGGCGGGAGAGAGGACCACGAGGAGGTTCTGGCCGTGGGCCTCGAGGGCCACCCCGAGCTCCAGCACCCGCAGGCACACCGAGAGCGCGAGGCGGGCGAACTCGGCCCGCCAGGCCGCCGAGCGCGCAGGCGGGAAGAGGGCCAGGGCCGCCACCGGGAGCACCCGCTCGCCGGCGGCCGCGTTCGCGTACACCTCCGGCGGCTCGCGCAGCACGGCCGCCAGGTCCGGGCTGTGCGCGGTCGCCGCGCCCAGGGTGCGGGTGATGTGCAGCCGGCCGTCGAGTCGCTCGGACAGGTCCTGGGCGAAGGCGGAGACGGCCGCCGCCGTCTCGATGGAGTAGCCGGAGATGTCCCGTACGGAGGAGGTCAGCCGGGCGCTCAGCGCCGTCTTGACGTGCGCCCCGCCCTCGGTGGGCGCCAGCGTGCGCAGGGCCATCAGCGGATGGGCCGCGAAACCGGCCCGCACCCGCTCGCGCCCCAGCACGTGCGCCGCCTGCCACGGATGCACCGGAACCAGGATCCGCCCCGCGTCGCGCAGTTCGGCCGGCCAGTCGCCGGTGACCAGGCACTCCTCGTCCCGTACGGCGACCAGCCCGAGGTCGACCACCGGCCGGTGCTCGGGCGCGTACGCCAGCTGCTCGGCCACCGAGAAGCCCGGCCGGGAGCGGCAGTTCGGGTGGTAGGGGTGCCCGTCCACCACCTGCTGTTCCCACTGCCAGGTGGTCCGCGGGGCGAGGTCCTCTCCGGCCGGGTCCGCTCCGGCGAGGCCTGCCCGGGCCGGTTCCTGACCGGCGCGGGAGAGCGCGAGGGAGGCCGTACTGGCGTCCAGCTCGGCGGCGAACTCCTTCCCGTGCGGCACCCCCAGCGCCGTCACCAGCCGCGCGGCCTGCCGGAAGGCCGTGCCGTCGAGCAGCAGCTCGGTCACGTACGCCCCGGTCGCGTACGGATCCGGCCGCGGGCCCTCCAGCCGGGCGCCCCTGGCCAGCAGCAGCACCAGGCCGCCGGGCCCCCGCTCCCGGCCCACGATCCACTCCAGTGGTTCGAAGGCCAGCGCCCGCCACAGCCGGGTCAGCACGGCCGCCCGGGCGCCGCCGAGCGCGGCGGCGTAGGCGGGTCCGAGTGCGGGCCGGACGTCGGCCAGTTCGGCGGCGACGGCGTCTTCGGCCGGGGAGGCGGGAAAATGCATGCTGAGGCTCCGACATCGGATATCGCTTTACGGGATGATCAAATAATCATTGCGGATACTGAAGATCACGGCTGGTGGTTACGCCTTGCGGACCCTCCGGCGCACCGGACGGACCGAATGGAATCAGTGGACCTCAACGCCGCCGCCGACGCCTACGCCGCCACCCCGCTCCTGAACTGCCTGCTCCGGGAGGCGGCGGAGCCCGTCGAGCCCGCCGAGATCGTCAAGCCCGCCAGGCCCGCCAGGCCCGCCGAGCCCGCCGAGAAGCGGGGCGATGCGGCCGTGCACCGGCTGCGCGGCAGCGGGCGGCTGCTCCGGGTGCGCGGCGGGCGCCGGCCCGTCCGCCCCGAACTGCGCACGGCGGTCGGCTGGCATCCGCTCAGCCACACCGAGCTGGTCAAACTGGTCGCCGACGAACTGGGCCGGTTCACCGGGGTCTCCAACGACGAGCTCCCGGTGGAGATCACCGACAGCCGGGACACGGTCGCCGCGCTGCTGGCCGCCCGCGCCTCGGCCGAGCCCCCGGTGGACCCGTACCTCCTCTCCGAGCAGTGCCTGGTGATGGGCCACCCGCACCACCCCGCTCCCAAGGCCCGGGGCGGGGCCCCGGCCGGGAGCTGGCTGCCGTACGCGCCGGAGGCCCACGCCCGCTTCCCGCTGGTCTTCCTGGGACTGCGCGAGGACCAGACGGCCGAGGAGGGCGGCCCGGCCGCCTCCGAGGCGATCGACTCGCTCGCCGCGGTTCTCGACGGGCCGCGCGCTCCCGTCGGTTACCGGCTGCTGCCCGCCCACCCCTGGCAGCTCGACCTGGTGGGCGAGCGGCCCGCGGTGCGCGAGGCCTTCGCCGACGGGCGGCTGCTGCGGCTCGGGCGGGGCCGGCGCGCGGCCTGGCCCACCGCGTCGGTCCGGACCCTGTACGTGCCCGATCCGGCGGCCGACCTGTTCGTGAAGTTCAGCCTCGACGTCAGGATCACCAACGACGTGCGCCGGCTGTGGCGGCACGACCTGCTGCGGCTGCGCCGTACCGACGCGGCCGTCGAGGCCGGTTTCGCCGCGCTGCGCCGGACCGGCTCGGACGCGGCCTGGCTCGCCGACCGCGGCTACCGCACCGCGGCCTTCGCCTTCGAGGAGCTCGCGGTCCTGGTCCGTGACGGCCTGCACGCGCACGTCCGACCCGGGGCCACCCCGCTGCTGGCGGCCGCGCTGGCCGAGGGGTACGCCGGGAGTCCGCCCAGTGGCGCCGCGGACCCGGCCCGCTGGTGGCGGGCGTACCTGCGCCAGGTGGTGCCGCCCGTGCTGGAACTGTTCGCCCGGCACGGCATCGTGCTGGAGGCCCACCTCCAGAACACCCTGGTCGCCGTCGACGCGGCGGGCATGCCGGTGCAGGCCCTCTTCCGGGACGCGGAGGGGGTCAAGCTCCTGCCGGACCTGTCGCGCGCGGACGCCTGGCAGCGCCTGGTCTACTGCCTGGTCGTCAACCACCTGGCGGAGATGGCGGGAGCGCTGGCCGAACGCTATCCGGACATCTCGCCGCTCCTGTGGCCGGCCGTACGGGAGGAGCTCCTCCGCTACGAGGCCACGCGCGGGCTGCCCGAGATCGCGGAGCTGCTCGCCGCTCCGGCCCTGCCGGCCAAGACCAACCTGCTGCTGCGCTGGACGCGGGCGGACGGCGCGGACGCCCGGTACCTGCCGCTCCCGAACCCGCTGCGGGAGTAGGCCCGCCGGGGCGTGGGTACGGAATCGGCCAAGGTGGGCCGCGTCCCTGCTCTCCCCTCACTCAAAGGTATAGACCAATGCTACGTTGGTCGGGCAGACCGCGCAGTCCTTGACCACCCGTCAGAGGAGAAGCCATGCCCTCCCCTTCGCGGGGCGGCGGCCCGGCCGCCATGCCCAAGTACCAGCGGATCGCCGCAGCGCTGCGCCGCGATCTCGACCGCGCCGCGCACGCCCCCGGCGGTCGGCTGCCCTCCGAGCGCAGCCTGGCCGCCCGATACCAGGTCAACCGGCAGACCATCAGGGCCGCCCTCCAGCACCTGCGCGAGGACGGCCTCGTCGTCACGGGCCGCCGGGGCACCCGCCCCGTCGTCCCGCCCGTGGTCGAGCTGCGAGAGTTGCCGCAGCCGCCCGAGCCGTGCGAGCCGCCCGGGCCGTCGGCCGTCGGGTCGGTGTCTCCCGGCCCGGTGTCCTCCGGGCCCGTCCTCACCCAGAACTGGCTCACGCTGGTCAGCGTGCCGCCCTCGCTCGCCGCACTGCTCGGCATGGGCGGCGGGGACCGCACCCTCGTCCTCCACCACCGCGAACGCGGCCCGGCAGGGGAGACCCTCCAGCACGCCGTGACGTACTTCAGCCCGGGGGTCGTCGCGCGGAGCCCCGAACTGGCGGGCTACCGGGCCCGGGCGGCGGAGGCGGCGCGCGACGAGGATCTGAACCCCTTGCACCGCTGGCTCGACGGGGCCGCGGCGGGCGGCCGGGTCGCCGAGACCCTGACCATGACCCGCACCACCCACCCCCCGGCCACTTCCCCGGCCTGCGGACTGACCGTGCGCCGTACCGTGCACGACGCCTCGGGGCGCCTAGTGAGCGTCACCGACCTGGCCTTCCCCACCTGGGACCGCCTGACCTTCCACCGCGACCGCCGCGACCACGCGACCACCGGATTCCGCGTCACGTAGGACGCAACGGGGCGTCAGCGGCCCAGCGACCCGGTGGCCCAGCGACCCAGCCACTCGGCGACCCGGTGGCTCGGCGGCTCAGTGGACCAGGACCCGGTCCGGGGCCTGCTCCGGGCCGGCCGCGCCGGTGGAGCGGCGTCGCGGCCGCACCGGCCACCAGATGGCCCGGCCCAGGAGGGTGGCCAGCGCGGGCACCAGCACGATCGACAGGACGAAGGCGGACAGCAGGATCCCGAGGGCCGTCGCGAAGCCGATCTGCTGTGTGGACGCGGCCGGGGTGACGGCCAGGCTCCCGAAGGAAGCGGCCAGCACCAGTCCCGCCGTGGCGATGGCGGGCGCCGTGTGCCGCACGGCGCGGCCCACCGCGGCGCGGGCCGGACCCGGCCGCTCCATCTCCTCCCGGATCCGGTCGCTCATCAGGATGTTGTAGTCGGTGCCCAGCGCGACCACGAACAGGAACAGCACCAGCGGCAGCGTGAAGTCCACCCCGGGCCGGTCCAGCGCGCGCTGGAAGACGAGGGTCGAGGCGCCGAGGGTGGCGGCGAAGCCCAGCCCGACCGCCGCCAGCAGGATGGCCGGCGCGAGCAGGCTGCGCAGCAGCGCGAGCAGGATCAGCGCGATCAGCGCCGCCGCCACCGGGAAGACCACCTTCAAGTCCTTGTCCACGGCGGCCGAGATGTCGGCGAAGAGGGCCGGGGTGCCGCCCACGTGCGCCTCGGTACCGGCGGGCTTCTGGGCCGCGACCACGGACCTGACCGGGCCGGTGACCAGGTCGCGCGCCTCCTGCCGCTGCGAGTCCGCCGTCAGGAACACGTCGATCCGCGCCGCCCGCCGGTCCTCGCTCAGCACGGTGTCCGCGACCTGTCCCACGCCGCCGACCCCGGCGAGTGCCCGCGACAGCCCGCCGAGCCGCTCGGTGGTGAGCTCGGCGCCGTCCGAGGCGGTGACGAAGACACTGGTCGGGTCCGACACCCCGGCCGGCAGGGCGCGGGAGATCTCGCCCGCGGTGGCGACGGCGGGGGTGCGCTCTCCGCCCGCGCCGCCCTGCCCGTAGTCCATGCGCATCCCCAGGAGCCCGGTGGCCAGTGCGCCGAGCAGGGCCACGGAGGCGAGGACCAGTGTCAGCGGCCGCCGCGCCACTCGGTCGCCCATCCGTGCGGCGGCGCCCGGGCGGGGCTGGCGCTTCAGGCTGCGGGAGGGCCAGAACATCTTGCGCCCGGTGACCGCCAGCAGGGCCGGCATGAAGGTCAGGCTGCCCAGCAGCATCACCAGTACGGACAGGGCGATGGCCGGCCCGAGCACCCGGAACTGGCCGAAGGAGGCCACGCCGAGCGTGGCGAACGCGGCGACGATGGTCAGCGCCGCGGAGGTGATGGCCGTACCCACCCGCCCGGCGACCTCGGCGGCCGCCTCGCGCCCGGACTGTTCGGGGTGCTCGCGCAAGTGCTCACGGAAGCGGAAGAGGAGGAAGAGGAAGTAGTCGATGCCGATGCCCATCAGCACCACGTTGATCAACCCGGGTGTGGAATCGGCCAGCCCGGTCCCGGTCAGCAGCGCGGCGCCCACCACGGCGCCGATCGCGGCCCCGCCGATGACGGCGACCGCGAGCAGCGGCAGGAGGGCCGCCAGGAAACTGCGGAAGACCAGTACGTGCAGCAGGACGATGACCCCGAGCATGAGGGCGCCGACGACCGCCGACCTGGTCTCCTCGGAGTCCGCCGTGTCCACGCGGTCGGCGATCCCGCCGGTGAAGCCGGTGCGCAGCCCGTCCTGCGCGAACAGGTCCCGCGCGGTGTCCCGGAAGGCCTTGTAGGTGGACTGCACTCCGGGATCGGCGGCATTGCCGGTCAGTTCGACGGACAGCAGCCGGAAGGAGCGGTCGGGCGCCGTCATGGCCGGACTGACCCGGGGGACCTGCGAGTGGTCCTCGGCGAAGGGCATCGGATCCTTCGGCGCGGGCATCTCGATCCGGTGCCGGGACAGTTGGGCGGCCTGCGCGTCGATGCGCTGCTCGTCGGCGGCGCTGAGCGGCGCCGCGTCGGACCGGGCCACGAGCACGGTCAGCAGGTTGGCGTCCGGCTTCACCCCGAACCGCTCCTCGGCGATCTTCAGCGCGGCGGCCGAGTCGTAGCTCGCGGGCAGGAAGCCGCCGTTGCCGGCCTGGGTGGCGCGGAACACGAACGCCTGCCCCAGCATGGCCAGGGCGATGCCCAGGACCGCCCACAGGGCGATGACCTTCCACGGACTTCTCGTCGAGAATCCGGTCAGGGCGCGGATCACTGGTTTTCTCCGGTCTGTGGGGTGCCGGCCGGGGGTTCCCGGCCGGACTCCAGACCATCAGGGGCGGGCGGGGAAAACGTCGGGGCAGGGGAGGAGCCGCAGTCCGGGACCAGGGTCCGGCCGCCGGACCCGACCAGGACTCGGGTCCTGGTACGAGGTCCCGCCCGTGGGCGGGTGGCAGGGGAGGCGGCCGGTGCCAGAATGAATCACCGGAGCGAGCGGCCGCGTGAGCCCGGCACCAGCCGGGATGCGGCCGACGGGGGAGGACCGGCGGCATGAGTGTGGGCGTGGCACGGGACGGCGCGAAACCGGCGGCCGGCCAGGGCGTGGATCCGGGCGAGGCCCGGGGCGAGGCCCGGGGCCCGGATCGGGGCGGCGATCGAGGCGTGGATCGAGGCGTGGATCGAGGCGTGGATCGGCGCGGAGATCGGGGCGCGGCCCGGCTGGAGTGGACGCGCAACGACGCGCTCGTGGCGGTCGGGGCCGCCGCCATCGACCTCGTCGGCTTCTCCCTTGGCACCGTGACCGAGGGCGGATCCCTCAGTGTGACCGCGGTCGTCGTGCTGGTGGTCGCGGCCCTGACGCTGGTCGCCCGGCGCGTCCGTCCGGTGACCGTCCTGGCCGCCGTACTGGCCCTGGGCGTGGTGCTGAACCTGAGCACTCCCCAGGTGCCGCACTTCTCCCTCGCCGTGACGGTGGCCCTCTACTCGGTGGCCAGGTTCCGCGGCCGCGCCGTGGCCGCTGCGGCGGCGGCCGCCGTGGTCCCGCTCGTCTCGGCCGGCCAGAGCGGCTCGCCCCTGCCGTTCGGCTGGTGGGGCCTGCTCGGGAACGCGGTCGCCGCTCTCGTCGTCGTCGGCACGGCCGAGGTGGTGAACCGCAGGCAGCGGGAGGCAGAGGTCCACCGGAGGCTGCTCGCCGACCGGGCGGTGGCCGAGGAGCGCCGCCGGATCGCCCGCGAACTGCACGACATCGTCGCCCACCACATCACCACCATGCAGCTGATGGCCGGCGGGGCGCGGGCCAACCTGGCCCACGACCCGGAGGTGGCGCGGGAGGCCCTCGTGACCCTGGAGGGCTCCGGGCGGATGGCCCTGCGCGAGATGCGCCAACTCCTCGACGTGCTGCGGGCCGGGGAGGAGCCGGAGCACACCCCGCCGGCGCCCCAGCCCGGGGCCGGCGACCTCGACCGGATCATCACCGAGGCCCGGCTGGCCGGGACGGAGACCGAGTTCACCGTGGACGGGCCGGTCCGCCCGCTCCCGCCGACCGTGGGCCTCACCGTCTTCCGGATCGTGCAGGAGGCCATGACCAACACCCGCAAGCACGCCGGGCAGGCGCGGGCCCACGTACGGCTCACGTACCACCGGGACGAGGTGACCGTGGAGGTGCGCGACGACGGGGCGGGAGCGCAGGTACCGGCCGTACGGCCCGCGCCGCGCTCCGGGTACGGTCTGATCGGAATGCACGAGCGCGTCGCCCTGCAGGGCGGAACCCTGGAGGCCGCCGCACTCGACGGCGGCGGATTCCGGGTGGCGGCCCGCCTCCCGGTCCCGGATGCGGGCCCGGGGGAGGACGAGAGGGAGGAACGGCAGCGATGATCCGTGTACTGATCGCGGACGACCAGCCGCTGGTACGGCGGGGCCTGGCACTGATCCTGGCCCCCGACCCGGAGTTCGAGGTCGTGGGCGAGGCCGAGGACGGGGCGCAGGCGGTCGCCCTCGCCCGGGAGCTGCGGCCCGACGTGGTCGTCATGGACATCCGCATGCCGGTCCTCGACGGAGTCAAGGCCACCGAGGAACTCGCGCGGACGCTCCCCGAGACCCGGGTCCTGGCCCTCAGCACCTTCGACATGGACGAGTACGTGGTCGCCGCCCTGCGCGCCGGCGCGTACGGCTTCCTGCCCAAGGACATCTCCCCGGAGGAACTGGGCGCCGCGGTCCGCATCGTCCACACCGGCGAGGCCGCCGTCGCGCCGCGGCTGCTCACCCGGCTCATCTCCACGTACGTACGGACCTCCGCCCGGCCGCGGTCGTGGACCGCCCGGACCCCGGCCGAACTCACCCCGCGCGAGCTGGAGATCTGGCGGCTCATGGCCACCGGCCGGGGCAACGCCGAGATCGCCCTGGAACTGGACATCAGTGTCTCGACGGTCAAGAACCACATCACCGGCATCTTCGGCAAGCTGGGCGTCCGCGACCGCGCGCAGGCGGTGATCGCGGCCTACGAATCGGGCCTGGTGGAGGCCGGTTGCGGGAGCGGTTGATCACCAAGTGCCCGTAAGAGGACCGGAATACTCCTGGTGACCGTACCTCTGACCAGCCAAAACACTGGATGATTCGCCCGTGCGGACGGAGGTCCGTCCGTGGCACAGTGCGATGAGCCCAACCGCACGACCAGGGAGCCCCCATGCGCGATCCGCACTCCACGCCGCTCGCGGCCGCCCCCGAGTGCCCGCCGCAGCCCGGCCCGCTGCCCTGCTGCCCGGTGTGCGACGACGCGCCGGCCCGCATCTCCTGGCGCCAGCGCCCGGGCCGGCCGGTGGTCCTGGTCTTCGACCCCTGCGGTCACCGCTGGTCCTCCCCGGACGCGCCGGTCCTGGAGGTCACGCCGTCCTGAGGCGTTCCCCCCGCCCCGCCCGACGCTGATCGTGCGGATGCGCACTTCGTGTTCAAAGATGCGTGGTGGTCGCTGATTTCGAGCAGAATCCTTCAAAGAGGCCCGGCGGAGCGCTATCTTGCCAGGAGCATGCCAAAGAGCTGTGTCCGTGATCCGGACCGCACGAGGAGCTGCCCCATGAGACTGCCAAGCATCCGCAGGAACCAGGGCGCGCAGGGAGCATTAGCCCCCCCGGCCTGCCGAACCCGCCGAACCCGCCGAGGCCCCGCACCGGGGCGCCGCCGCACCCCGGCCGCCCTGCTCGCCGCGGCCCTCGCCGTCGCGGGACTGGCCGCCGCCGGACCGCTCGTCCCGCCCGCCGAGGCGGCCGCCGGCCCCACGGCCACCGCCGGCAACGTCACCGGTTTCGCCCAGTCCGGGAACACCTTCACCGTCACGGCCTCCAGCGGAGCCAAGGCCCGCGTGGTCGTCGCCCGCGCCGACATCTTCCGCCTCTGGCTCTCGCCCGACGGGGCCTTCACCAACGACCCGGCCGGCTCCGATCTCGCCCCCACCACGGACTTCGGCTCCGTGGCCACTTCCTATTCCGACGCGGGCAGCTACTACCGGATCACCACCGGGTCCCTCTCCATCAGGGTGAACAAATCGCCCCTGCAGTTCTCCGTCTACCGCGGCGACAACACCACCCCCGTCTGGCAGGAGACCCAGCCCACCAGCTGGACCAACAGCCAGACCACCCAGTACCTGGCCCGCGGCGCGGAGGAGCAGTTCTACGGCACCGGCCTGCGCCTCGGCGAATGGGCGCTGCGCGGCAAGACCGTCCCGATCGCCGTCGACAACAAGTGGCGCGAGAACACCAACGCCAGCCCCGCCCCCTTCTACATGTCCACCAATGGCTACGGCGTCATGCGCAACACCTGGGCCCCCGGCTCCTACGGATTCAATGCCCCCACCACCCTCACCCACGACGAGAAGCGCTTCGACGCCTGGTACTTCACCGGCGACTCGCTCAAATCCGTGCTCGACGCCTACACCGACGTCAGCGGAAAGCCGTTCATGGCGCCGATGTGGGGCTTCGAGCTCGGCAACGCAGACTGCTTCAACGCCTCCAACCCCGACTACCAGGGCGACCACAACCGGCTGCGCCACCAGACCACCCCCGACGTCGTCGGCTACGCGACCGACGCCCGCGCCGCCGACATGCCCTCGGGCTGGTTCCTGCCCAACGACGGCTACGGTTGCGGCTACACCGCGCCCCTCAAGTCGACGGTGGACGCACTGAAGTCCAAGGGCTTCCAGACCGGACTGTGGACCTCCACCGGTCTCGGCTCCATCGCGGACGAGGTGGGCACGGCCGGCAGCCGCGGCGTCAAGACGGACGTGGCGTGGATCGGCAGCGGCTACAAGTACGCCTTCAACGGCGTGCAGCAGGCCGTCGACGGGATCGAGCAGAACTCGGACGCCCGCCGCTACGTGTGGACCGTCGACGGCTGGGCCGGCACCCAGCGCAACGCCGTCGTCTGGACCGGCGACACCTACGGCACCTGGGACGACATGCGCTGGCACGTCCCCGCCATCACCGGAGCGGGCCTCTCCGGCCTCAACTACGCCTCCGGCGACATCGACGGGATCTTCGGCGGCAGCCCCAAGACGTACACCCGCGACCTCCAGTGGAAGGCCTTCACCCCCGCCTTCATGACCATGTCCGGCTGGGGCGCGACCAACCCGGCCGCCGGCTACCAGGACAAGCAGCCCTGGCGGTTCGCCGAGCCGTACCTCTCCATCAACCGCAAGTACCTCCAGCTCAAGATGCGGCTGATGCCGTACCTCTACACGATGAGCCGCGTCGCCCACGAGAGCGGCGTCCCCAGCACCCGTGCCATGGTCCTGGAATACCCCGACGACCCGGTGGCCCGTGGCAACCTCACCAGCGGCCAGTTCATGGCAGGCGACTCCTTCCTCGTCGCGCCCGTCGTCTCCGACACCTCGGTCCGGGACGACATCTACCTCCCCGCCGGGACCTGGACGGACTACTGGACGGGGAAGACGTACACGGGCCCGGGCCGGCTGAACGGCTACCAGGCGCCGCTCGACACCCTGCCGCTCTTCGTCAAGGGCGGCGGCATCGTGCCGATGTGGCCGCAGATGAACCACACGGGGGAGAAGCCCGTCTCCACCCTCACCTACGACATCCACCCGCGCGGCAACTCCTCCTTCAACCTCTACGAGGACGACGGCAGCACCCGCGCCTACCAGTCCGGCGCCTACGCCCGCCAGCAGGTCAACGTCACCGCGCCGACGGCCGGCTCCGGCACGGTCACCGTCAACGTGGGCGCCCACACCGGCAGTTACACCGGCAAGCCGGCCTCCCGCGGTTACGAGTTCACCCTCCACGTGGCCTCCGCGCCCACCGCACTCACGGCGGACGGAGCCGCCGTGGCACGCCTGACCTCCAAGGCGGCCTACGACTCCGCCGCGTCCGGCTGGTTCTTCGACCCGGCGGACCGCTCCGGAGTGCTCTGGATCAAGACGGGTTCAAAGGCGGGCGCCTTCACCGTCGCGGCCACCGGCACCAGCGTCCCCACGGCCGAAGCCCTGCCCTCCTCCACCCCGATCTCCCCGTCCGCCTGGTCCCTGGCCTACGCCGACAGCCAGGAGACGAGCGCCGAGAACGCCGCCGCCGCCAACGCCTTCGACGGGAACCCGGCCACGATGTGGCACACCGCCTGGTCCTCCTCCAAGCCCGCCGCGCTCCCGCACGAGATCCAGATCGACCTCGGCGCCCGCTACGCCGTGGACGGCCTCGGCTACCTGCCCCGCCAGGACGGCGGCGTCAACGGCCGGATCGGCGGCTACGAGGTCTACGTCTCCGACACCACCGCCGACTGGGGGCCACCGGTGGCGACCGGTACCTTCGCCGACACCGCGGCGGCCAAGACCGCCGCCCTCACCACCAAGACCGGCCGCTACCTGCGCCTCAAAGCCCTGACCGAGGCCGGCGGCCGCGGCCCCTGGACCAGCGCCGCCGAGATCACCCTCACCGGCCGCCCGGCCCCGCTCCCGGCGAACGCCACACTCGTCAACGCCGCCTCCGCGAGCTGCGTGGACCTGCCGCACAGTGCCACCACCCCGGGCACCGAACCCACCCTCTACACCTGCCACGGCGGCCCCAACCAGCGCTGGACCCTGCAGGGCGACGGCCGCCTCACCGGCCTCGCGGGCGTCTGCCTCGACGGCGCGAACGCCGCCCGCGTCACGATCCGGACGTGCGACGGCAGCGCCGGCCAGACCTGGCAGGCAGGCCCTCAGAGCACCCTGCGCACCGCCGGCCAATGCCTGACCCCGGCCGGCTCCGCCACCGCCAACGGCACCACCCTCACCCGCGCCGCCTGCGACAACACCCCGGCCCAGCGCTGGACCTTCACCCCCTGACCCACTCCCCGACCCCTGTCAGTCGCCGAGCACGGCCTGGCACTCCCGCCAGGCCGGCTCGCTCAGCAGCCCCCGGAACCGTCCGAACAGCGCGAGGAGTTCGGCCCCCCACGCCCGCCGGAAGGCGGGATCGATCCGCGCGAGGTCCAGCTCGTTGGCCACCGACAGCTCGGCGAGATCGCGCCGCAGCTCCACCGCGGGGGAGTGGACACGGCCGGTGAACCGGTCCCGGAAGGCCGCCTCCTCACAGGCGAGCGTCGGGTACGACGCCGACCGGTCGCAGGCCGCGTAGAGGTACACGATCGCCTCGGCCTCCTCACCGATCACCGCAGCCAGCTCGGCCCGGCGCTCCAGCGTCAGCAGGGCGGTGGGGAAACCGTCCGTCCCGTAGAACGCATGGCACAGGCCCGCCCGTCGGAGCGCGGGCCGCGCCCCCCAGGACGCGAGCAGCTCCTGTACGCGCCCGAGGTGCGCGAGGAGGGTCCCACCGGGGTGGGCGATCTCCTGCGCCCCGCTCCTGCAACCATGCGACGGCGCGATCCGACACCTGCGTGCCCCTCCGGCTCGTGGTGGTGGGTCGGCACCCGTCCCGCCTCCTTCCGCCTGGGGTCCGGACCCCGTGGCGAGGGCGGGGACGGGTTGCCGCCCGGTCCCTGCACCGATCTTGATCCAGCCGAAAACCCAAGTCAATCCTCCGATTTCCTCCCCACACCCAAGCGATACCTTGGGTCTCATGACCCTCGACGATCTTCGTGTGTTCGTGGCCGTCTGCCGGGCCGGCAGCCTCAGCGCCGTCGCCCGCGACCTCGGCTGTACCCAGTCGGCCGTCAGCCAGCACGTCCGCCGCCTGGAGAAGCAGACCGCCACCAGCCTCCTGGAGCGCCACGCCCGCGGAGTCGTGCCCACCGAAGCGGGCCGCATCGTCCAAGCCGCCGCGGCCGACGGCATCGCCGGTCTCGACGGAGCCCTGCGCCGCGTGGCCGACCTCGTACGGGGCGCAGGCGGGTCGGTGCGCGTCACGACCGGCGCGACCACGGTGCGGCACTTCATGTCCGAGGCCGTCGTCACCTTCCGCCGCCTCCACCCCGAGGTCAGCCTGGAGTTCCAGACGGAGAACTCCAGCCGCAGTTGCTTCGACGCCCTCGCCGCCGACGACCTCGACCTCGCCTGGATCACCATCGGCGGCCCGGTCCGCGGCATCGAACTGCGCCCCGTCATGGAACTGCCCTGGGTGCTCGCGGTCGGCGCCGACGACCCCCTCGCGGCCCGCCCCCGTATCGACCCCGCCGACCTCGCCGGCATCCGCCACATCCGGCTGCCGGAGAACTCCGCCTCCCGCGCCCACCTCGACACCGCCCTCGCCGAGGCGGGGATCCGCGTCCGCTCCGACACCAGCGTGGCCGACTGGGACACCGCCCTGCTGCTCGCCGAACTGGGCCTGGGCACGCCGTCGTCCCCGCGCTGCCCGGCTGGCGGGTCCCCGGTGACGACGGCCCGCTGCGCCTCGTACCCATCCCCGCCCTGCCGCCCCTCGCGGTCGGCTGGGCGGTCCGCCGCTGGGCGGCCCTCGCCCCGCCGGCCCTGGTCTTCGCCGACGAGGTGGCCCGCAGCTGCCGGGCGCGCGCCGCAGGGCAGCAGGGCCGGTTCGGCGGCTGACGAGGACGCGGGGCGCCGTACGGAGGATGATGGAGGGGCCGGGTACGGAGGCCGAGCGCGATCCCGCCGCCCGGCGGAGGAGGTGCACGTGCCATGACGGAGCACGACGGCGGTCCGTCGGCGTCGAAACTGGAGGAAGGCCGACTGCTCAAGGAGTTGGAGGCGATCCACCGCACGCGCCACGAGACCCTGCTCCACGGGTCCGACGAAGCCCTGGTCACCCACACGAAGCGGATGAACGAGCTGGAGCACGAGTACGTACGCCGCCACCCGCAGCGCGCCCAGACCGCGGCCCGCACCCGCTCGGGCGCCCGCGCCCGCGGCACCGGGGACTGATGCCGCCGATGGCCCGGCCCCGTACGGGGTCGGGCCATCGGCGTCCGGTCTGCGGGCCGCGTCCGCTCAGCGGGCGGCGTAGGGGAGCAACGCCATCTCGCGGGCGTTCTTGATCGCCACGGCGAGCCGGCGCTGCTGCTGCGCGCTGACCCGGGTGACCCGGCGGCTGCGGATCTTGCCGCGGTCGGAGATGAACTTCCGCAGCAGGTCGGTGTCCTTGTAGTCGATGTGCGTGATCTTGGCGGCGTCCAGCGGGTTGGGACGGGCCTTGACGGGCTTGCGGATGTCGGTGCGGCGGGCCATGCGGATTCCTTCGGTTCCTTGGGGTTTCTTGGGTTTCTTGTCGATTTACGGGATCAGGAGACGGGGTCGAGGAGTGCGTCGAAGGCGGCCGGCAGGCGTTGCCAGGCCTCGCGCCCTCCGGCGAGTTCGGCATCGGTCAGCAGGCAGGACTCCAGGAGCCGGGCCAGCCCGTCGCGGTCGAGGCCCGGTGAGGTGAAGACCAGGTGCTGGCAGCAGTCGCCGTGCTCGGGGTGCCAGCCCAGGGCGGCGGCCGCCCTGCGGACGGGAGGCACCATCTCCCAGGCGGCGTCCGGCAGCGAGGCCAGCCACGGTCCGCTGTTCTCCACGCAGAGCGCGCCGCCCGCGGCGTCCCAGGCCAGCAGGGTGTCGGGCCGGTCGGCGAGCCAGAACCGGCCGCGGCTGCGGGCCGCCGCACAGGCGAGGTCCTCCAGCGCGTCGTAGAGCCGCTCCGGATGGAAGGGCCGGTGGCGGTGCCAGACGAGTGTGGCGACCCCGGCCTCGTCCGCGTCCTGCGGCAGGAGCGCACAGGCCGGGTGCTGGGCGGCGGCCGCCGCCTCGGCGTCGAATCCGGCGAAGGCGATCCGGGCCAGCTCACCGGACCCGGTCTCCACCCGGCGAGCGGTCGGGTGGAGCTGGGCCAGCAGTGCACGGTCCTCGTCGTCCGCGTCCGCGCTGTCGACGAGGGCGAGGACGGGCGCGTACTCCAGCTGCCGGGCCCAGGTGTCCCCGACCGTCCGCTGGTCGGTGGCCGCCGCGGCGAGCCCGGCTTCGGCCAGGTCGTCCCCGTTGGCGAGGTACGGCAGGACGAGCGCGGGGTCGACGGCGGTGATCACATTGGTGAGCTCCAGGTCCTCGCCGCCGTGCGCGTCGATGACCTCGGCCATCGCGCGGGGCTCGACGGAGTCCCACAGTTCGACGACGGCGAGCCGGGTCAGCCCGCCCGCGGCCAGCCGCCACAGCTCCGGGACCAGGTCCTCGCGCAGCGCGCAGCACGCGCAGTCGTTGACGAGCGGGGTCTCACCCGAATCGAGGAGGCCGGAGGCATCGCGCACGGTGCGCCGTACGGTGCCCTCGGCCGCCGTGGAGAGGTCGTGGTGCAGGACGACGCTGCCGGGCACGGTGGCGAGCAGCTCCCGCACCGCCGTCCGGCGGGCGTCGGCGTGGAGCCCGCCGACGATGACGACGGGCAGGGTCACGGCTTGCTCCCGCGGTGGGCGAGGTGGATTGCAGGCTTCACGGTGCTGTCCTTCTGGGCGTGGTCAGTGGTGCGGCTCGGCGGGCCGGCCGGTCGGTCGGCTGGTCAGCGCTCTTCGCGGAAGTCGACGTGCCGGCGGACCACCGGGTCGAACTTGCGCAGCACCATGCGGTCCGGGTCGTTCCGGCGGTTCTTGCGGGTGACGTAGGTGTAGCCGGTGCCCGCGGTGGAGCGGAGCTTGACGATCGGGCGTATCTCGTTGCGTGCCATGTGGCTAGTATATGGCAATGATTTCCATTACCAATATGGTGGTCCACAACGAGAGGCGGGTAACACCTTGTCCGCGCACTGCCAGCTGACCGGCGCCCAGCCGGGCTTCGGCAACAACATCTCCCACTCGCACCGGCGCACCTCGCGCCGCTTCGACCCCAACATCCAGCGCAAGAGGTACTGGCTGGCGAGCGAGGGGCGGTACGTGCGCCTCACCCTCAGCGCGAAGGCGATCGAGACCGTCGACGTCATCGGGGTCGAGAGCGCCGTCGCCCGCATCCGGGCGCGCGGGGTGAAGGTCTGATGGCGAAGAAGAGCAAGATCGCACGGAACGAGAAGCGCAAGGCGGTCGTCCGGCGGTACGCCGCCCGGCGGGCGGAGCTCAAGGAGATCCTCCGGCTGTCGTCCTCGACGGAGGCCGAACGGGCCTCCGCGCTCGCGGAGTTGAGGAGTCAGCCGCGCGACGCCAGCGCCACCCGGGTGCGCAACCGGGACAGCGTGGACGGGCGCCCGCGCGGGCACCTGCGCAGGTTCGGGCTCTCCCGGGTCCGGATGCGTGAGCAGGCGCACGCCGGATTCCTGCCGGGGGTCACCAAGTCGTCCTGGTGACGACCAGGCGCATGAGAGCGGCGGCTCGCACCCCCTCGGGGGTGTGAGCCGCTGCGTCGTTCCGCGTCGTCTTGGTGTGGGTCATCTTTGCCTCGGATGAGACAATCTTGTATCGTTCGATGCGAAGGAGGCTCGCCATGGTGCATGAAGAAGAACTGCTGGACGGCGCCGCCCGCGTCCTCGCCGGCGATCACAGCGCCTCGATGGTGCAGATCGCCGCCGGCATCGGGACCAGCCGCGCCACCCTCAGCCGCCGCTACGCGACCCGGGAGGCGCTGCTGAAGGCCGTGGCCGTCCGGGCGATCCACGTGGTCGACGGCTGCCTCGCCCCGCTCGACCTGGACCGGGCCGCCGACGGGCCGGCCTTCGACGCCGCCCTCGAAGAGCTGGTTCTCGCGCTGATGCCCGCCGCGCACCTCTACGGCTTCACCTCGCGGGACGCCACCGTCCTCGCGGATCCGGAGTTCCGGGCCGGCGTGGACCGGCAGGACCAGCGGGCGCTGGCCTTCCTCGCCCTCGGCCAGCGGCTGGGACGACTGCGCGGCGACCTGCCGCCGTATTGGATCTGGTACTCGCTCTGGGGCCTGCTCGACGCGGCCGCCGAAGGCGTACGCGACGGGCACCTCGCACCCCGCCAGATCGGCCACCTGGTCCTGACGTCCTTCCTCAGCGGCACGCGGCCCCTCGCGCCCCCGCCTCCCGCTCAACCCTGAACGGATTCCCATGCACACCCCCTCGCAGGACCCCCGCCGGTGGATCGTCCTGGCGATCCTCTCCGGCAGTCTCCTGCTCATCTCCATGGACACCACGATCCTCAACGTGGCCTTCCCCTCGCTCGTCGGCGACCTCCAGCCGGGCGCCGTGCAGCAGCTGTGGATCATCGACGTCTACGCCCTCGCCCTGTCCGGCCTGCTGGTCACCGCGGGCGCGCTCGGTGACCGCTGGGGGCGCAAGCGGCTCCTCATGGCGGGCTTCGGCATCTTCTCCGCGGCCTCGCTCATAGCCGTGTTCTCCACCGAGGCCTGGCACGTGATCGCGGCCCGCGCCCTGCTCGGCATCGGCGGCGCGGCCATCATGCCGTCCACCGTGTCGATCCTGCGCAGCGTCTTCACCGACGCCAAGGAGCGCGCCTTCGCGCTCGCCGTCTGGGCGGCCGTCTTCGGCGGCGGCATGGCCTTCGGTCCGGTCGTCGGCGGACTCCTGGTCCAGGACTACGGCTGGCACTCCGCCTTCCTCCTCAACATCCCCGTCGCCGCCCTCATCGTCGCCGCCGGCCTGCGCTACCTGCCCGAATCGCGGTCCCCGCGCAGTACCGGCAAGTGGGACTGGTGGGGCGTCGGACAGTCCATCGTCGGCATGCTCGCCCTCGCGGGCGGCATCAAGCAGCTCGGCAAGAGCGGCATCGCCGACCCGCTGCCCTGGGCCCTGCTCCTCGTCGCAGCCGTGGCGCTGACCGTCTTCGTCCGCCGCCAGCTGAGCCTGGACAACCCGCTGCTCCAGGTACGGCTGTTCGCCAAGCCCGCCTTCAGCGTCGCAGCCACCGCGATCTTCCTGCCCATGGTGGGCATGGGCGCGATCCTGTTCCTGGTGACCCAGTGGTTCCAGTACGGCGAGGGCTACACCCCGCTGGAGGCCGGACTGCGCCTCCTGCCGGCCCCGCTCGCGCTGATCGCCGCCTCGATGGTGGCGCCCTCGCTGATGCAGCGCTTCGCGATACGCCACGTCCTCGGCGCGGGACTGGTCGTCCTGGCCGCCGGCATGGCCCTGCCCTGGACCTTCCAGCAGTTCGCCGACCTCGGCTACCCGGCCTTCGCGGCCGCCCTGACCGTCATCGGCCTGGGCGCCGGCATGGCCACCACCGTGGCCTCGGTGACGCTGGTCTCCGCCGCGCCCGCGGCCGAGGTCTCCAGCGCCGCCGCGATCGAGGAGACCTGCTACGAGCTGGGCTCCGCCATGGGCGTCGCCATCCTCGGCTCCACCGCAGCCGCGCTCTACCGGAGCAACCTGCCCGTCCTCGACCTGGACGGTCCCACCGCCGCCGCGGTACGGGACTCCGTCGGCGAGGCCGCGCACACCGCCGAACGGCTGGGCGGCGCCGTCGGCCAGGCGCTGCTCGACTCCGCCTCGCACGCCTACACCCTGGCGATCACCCCGGCGTTCCTCATGGCCGGCGGGCTCGCGGTCGCCGCGGCGGCCACGACCTGGGTGCTCATTCCGCGCGACCTGCGGCCCACCGAGAACCACTGATCCGGGCCGAGCCGAGCGCGGGCGCGCCGGGCGCCGGGCCCAGAGTGGTGGTGCCCGGCGCCGCCCGGTGGCCCAGGCCCGTGCGGTAGGCGTCCATCGCCGCCTCGACCCGGCCCGTGCGCCGCAACAGGTCGCCCAGCAGCCTGCACAGATCGGCGAGGTCGCCACTCGCCCCGCTGCGCTCCAGCAGGGCCAGCGCCTGTACGTAGTGCTCCTCGGCGGATTCACTCTCGCCGCGCTCCTCGGCCATCAGGCCGAGGAGTCGGTGCGCGCCGCCCGCGTGCACGGCGCCGTGGCTGTCCCCCAGTTCCAGCAGCGCCGAGAGCAGCCCGGCGGCCTCGTCGAAGCGGCCGAGCTGGCGCAGTACGTCGGCCAGCTCGACCTCCACCTGGGCCGTGTACAGCCCGGCCCGCCGGGCCGACAGCATGTCCCGGGCCGTACGCAACTCCCGCTCAGCCGACGCGAGTTCCCCGTTCTGGGCCTGTACGTAGCCGCGCATCCAGTGGCAGTGGGCCAGATCGGTCCGCAGCCGCAACTGCCCGTAGATCGCCTGGGCCTTGGCGAGGGAGGCGTCGGCGTCGGCCACCCGGCCCTCGGCGAGGAAGGTCCGGGCCACCTGCCGGTGCATGCCCGCCACCAGCGCCGGGTCGTTGACCTGCGGGGCCAGCGCCAGCGCGAGCTCGGCGGCGTGGGCCGCGCGGGCGTGGGCGCCCATGTCGATGTACGGCCCGATCACCGCCGCGTAGAGCAGTACCAGCGCCTCGGGATCGGCCAGCCCGCTCGCACCCAGCTCGTCGATGGTGGATTCGAGGAGGTAGCAGGCGTAGCGCAGCTCACCGGCCAGCAGGTGCGCGACGGCGCGGCCGCGGATCGGCCGGGCGCGCCGGGGGAGCGGCTCTTCGGCCAGGATCCGCTCGGCCGCCTCGAAGTGGGCGATCGCTTCCGGTAGTTCGCCTGCCTCCAACGCGCATTCGCCGAGCCCGAGCCGGGCCTCCGCCTGTTCGGAGGTCAGCCCGAGGTCGGTGGCCTCGGTGAGCAGCCGCCGGTAGTGGGCGGCGGCTTCGTCGGCCGCGCCTGTGGCAAGCGTCTGCTGGGCGTCGCTGAGGGCGAGCCGCAGCTCGGTGGCCAGGTGGGCGGGGCGGCCGGTCGCCAGCTCCTCGTACGAGGTGCCCAGGCGCGCGGCGAGGAAGCGCAGCGCGGTCTCGGAGGGGCGGACCTTGCCCGACTCCAGCGTGGAGATGTAGGCCGAGGTGTAAGAGGGCTCCGCCAGCTGCCGCTGTGTCAGGCCGAGTTCACCACGCATGCGCTGCACCCTGCGGCCGATCCGTGCCGGTTCGTCCATGGAATCCCCCTGGTTGCTCGAACTCCCCAGTATTCAGCGGGAGCAGCCCATTGCGCACCTGTCGTACGCCCCCTAGTTTAAGCAGCTGTTTCAGTGCGCTTATCAATCCGCTTAACTTCCTTTCCTGGGGGATGACTTCATGGATCCAGTCAGAGGGCGCCGAGTCCGGCGTCCGGCCGTCCGCTCCGCGCTGCGCGGGGCCGTCGCGATGGTCTGCGCGACCGCCGCACTGGTGGCCGCCGGACCCGCGGGCGCGGCGGGCGCGGCGGACACGCCGGCCAAAACCCGGGTAGAGGTGGAGATACCGGGCCCTGAGCAGGGCGGCTTCGCCGGATCCGGCCACACCCGCGTACCGGCCGTCGGCGGCCCCGCGAAGAGCGCGGCCCGGCTCTCCGAGGCCGAGCGGGCGGCGGACGGCGAGGTCGTCAAGATGGTCGACAGCGGACCGACCTCCGACCGCCTCGACGTCGTCATCATCGGTGACGGCTACACCGCCGCCGAGCTGGCGCGGTTCCGCTCCGACGCCGCGCAGAAATGGGCCGAGGTGACGGCCGTGGAGCCGTACACCACCTACCGCAACCTGTTCAACGTCTGGACGGTCGACGCGGTCTCCCACGAGTCCGGCGTCTCCGGCGACCCCGACGCGGCCACCGTCCGCGACACCGCCCTCGGCTCGTACTTCTGGTGCGACAACATCGAGCGGCTGCTCTGCATCGACCAGCCCAAGGTCGACACGTACGTGGCGAAGGCGCCGGAGGCCGACCTGGTCATCGTCCTGGCCAACAGCGCCAAGTACGGCGGCGCGGGCTACAACGAGCCCAGCCCCACCCTCGGTTACGAGGGGATATCGACGGCCTCGGCGGGCCATGCGAAGTCCGGCCAGGTCGCCATCCACGAGACCGGCCACTCGCTGGGCAAGCTCGCCGACGAGTACTTCTACACGGGCGTCCCGGACTACGAGAAGTACACCGGCCCCGAGCCCGCCGAATCCAACAGCTCCGCCCTGCCCGCCGACCGGATGGCCGCGCAGCGGGCCAAGTGGTACCGCTGGCTCGGCGAGCAGTCGCCCGACGGGGGCGCGGTCGGCGCGTACGAGGGCGGCAACTACTACGTGACCGGGCTCTACCGGCCCACCGACAACTCGATCATGCGGGTTCTGGGCAAGCCCTTCAACCTGCCCGGCGTCGAGGCGATGATCGCCGGGTTCTACCAGCACGCACGGACCGTCACGCCGCTCACCCCCACCGACCGCACCCTGCGGCTGCACCACACGGCGAAGGCGGCCGTGCCGGCGTTGGCCGGCGCGGACGGCCGCCAGCTCGTGGTCCGCTGGTACCTCGACGGCAGGGAGCTCAAGCGGTTCGAGGGCCGCGCCGAGGTGCCGGTGGCGGAGCTGTGGCTGTTCGACTTCCGCACGCACCGGCTCTCGGTCACGGCCGAGGACCGCACGCCGTCGGTGCGCGACCCGAAGGTCATCCGTACGCTGCGCTCCACGGTCGACTGGAACGTCCGGCTGTAGCACCCGCCCGGCCGTTCACGTGCGACGCCGCGCGCCCGGGCTAGGCCGCCGGGTGGTGCCGCACTCCTACGCGGTAGCGGGCCAGGCGCACGTCCCGCCCGGTGGTCGGCTGTTCGCACTCGCCGCCGGCCACCAGGTGGTCCGGGCCCCCATGTCGGAGGAACCGGACGCTACGATCCGGCGCCGGCCGTCGATCCCACCGGATGGCCGGCCCGTGTGCCGGCCGCGCCCTACAGGGTGTTCTGCCGTGCGGAGCCCGCCGCCTGCGCGGCGAGGCCGTCGAGGACGAGGGCGAGGCCCAGTTCGAAGCCGCGGTCGTCGAGCGCGGCCAGGCCGTCGCCGGTGGCCGCCGCCTCGGTGAGGGAGTCGGCGAGTGTCGGGTAGGCCGGGCGGTAGTCGCCCGCGGGGCGGGTGAATCCCGCGGTGAAGGTCTCCAGTGCGGAGCCCAGTACCAGGTAGTCGATGGCGGCGGCGGCCTCGGCGGCGCGCGCCGGGGTGCAGCCCGCCCGGACGAGGGCGGCGAGCAGCGCGTCGTAGCCGCGCAGCGCCCGGTCCGCCTCGACCCGGCGCCGGGCCGCCGGCGCGATCGCGTTCGGGTGGCGCAGGTAGACCCGGCGGTATCCGCGCGCGTACGCGGCGATCCCCTCCCGCCAGTCCGGCCCGTCGAGCGGGCTGAGGTCGATCTCCTCGTTGATCAGTTCCGAGACCGCGTCGAGGACGTCCTCCTTGGACGCGACGTGGTGGTAGAGGGATGCCCCCCGGACTCCGAGGCGGTCGCCGAGCGTGCGCATCTTCAGGGCCTGGGGGCCCTCCTCGTCGAGGAGTTCGAGGGCCGCGCGGGCGATGATCCCGCGGCTGAGCAGCGGTTGGTTCGGTCGGCCCACGGTGTGATCCCCCTCGTTCTCGGCCGTCAGGTTACCCGTACGGAGGGGCTTCCCAAGAGATCCGGGTCGGGTTATGGTCCCCGCATTCCCGCAACCTAACAACGTTAGATTTAGCTTCCGGGACGCGTCGGCCGCCCCGGCGCGTCCCTCCTCGATGAGAGGTGCGCATGCCAGACCTTCCCTCCCCCCTCCCGGACGCGGACGCGGCCACGGCTACGGCCACGGACACCGACGCGGCGCGGCTGACCGATCTGGGCTACACCCAGGAGCTGAACCGCAGCCTCGGCATCCTCGGCAACATCGCCATGGGCTTCGCCGTCGTCTCGCCCGTCGTCGCGCTGTACGCGGTCTCCATGGTCGGCACGATGATCGCCGGGCCCGCCTGGGTGTGGGCGCTGCCGATCGTGCTGCTCGGCCAGTGCCTGGTGGTGAACGTCTACTCCGAGCTGGCCTCGCAGTGGCCGCTGGCAGGCGGCCCGTACCAGTGGGGCCGAAGGCTGCTCGGCCCGTCCTTCGGCTGGATGAGCGGCTGGGTGTGGCAGTTCGCCGTCATGTTCGGCAACACCACCGTCGCCTACCTGGCGGCGCCCTGGGTCTTCGCCCTCGTCGGAGCGACCCCCACACCGGGGTCCATGGTCGCCGTGGCCGCCGGCATCCTGCTGGGCTGCATGCTGGTCAACGCCTACGGCATCCGGATCCTCAGCTGGTTCGTCTCCCTGGGCATCGCCGCCGAGGCCATCGCCTCCGTACTGGTGGGCTTCGCGCTCCTGCTGTTCTTCCGTGAGCACGGCTTCTCGATGTTCACCGAGACCCTCGGTGCCGAGGAGCTGTCCGGGGGCTCGACCGCGATGGCGTTCCTGGCCGTACTGGCCGTCGCGGGCTGGGGGTTCATCGGATTCGACGCCTGCGTCTCCACCGCGGAGGAGACCAAGGACGCCGGCCGGCAGGTGCCGCGCGCCATGTGGTGGGCGCTGCTCAGCGTCGGCGTGGTGGTCATCCTCAACGCGATGGCGGTCGCCCTCGCCCACCCCTCGCCGCAGGCCGTCGTCGCGGGCGAGGACCTCGACCCGGTGACCACCGCCGTCACCACCGCGTTCGGCTCGTGGTCCGACAAGCCGTTCGTGGCCGTGGTCCTGGTCGGCTTCCTGGCCTGCGCCATGGCTTCGCAGGGCGGCGCCGCCCGCGGGGTCTACTCGCTGGCGCGCGACGGCGTGTTCCCCTTCTCCCGGCAGGTGCGCAAGGTCAACCGGCGTCAGGCCCCCATCGGCGGCCTGATCGCCTCCACCCTCGTCAGCTGTACCGGCCTGCTGCTCGGCCTGAACGCCACCGCCATCGGCAGCCTGATCGCCTTCGGCACTGCGGCCACCTTCCTGCCGTTCTTCCTGGTCAGCCTGGCCGCACTGATCGCCCGGCTGCGCGGGAGCTGGGTCCCCGCCGGGCACATCCGGCTCGGGCGCAAGGGCACCTTCCTGAACGTGCTGGCCGTGCTCTGGACCGCCTTCGAGGTCGTCAACGTCTGCTGGCCGCGGGCCATCCTGGCGCCGCCTGGAGCCCCCTGGTACCAGATCTGGGCGGGCCTGCTCGGCACCGGCGCGGTGATCACGGCGGGGCTGCTCTACCTCGCGGTCAAGAAGCCGCAGCGCGCGCTGCGCGCCGCGCAGGAGACGCGCGAGGAGAGTGCCGCGGGCGGCGATGGCGTACTCGCCGCCGAGCGTCTCTGAATCGGGAGTCCCCCTTGTCTCGGCATCCGCACCACCACACCGAAGGAGCAATGTCATGAACCTGCCACGCACACCCCTCCCGCGCATGACCCGCCGCGGTTTCGGAGCCGCTGCCCTCGCGGCCGCCACCGTCCCCCTGCTCGCCCGCACGGCCTTCGCCTCGGAGAGTGCTGAGCCGCACCACGCACCGGCCGAATGGGAGCCGCACTCCGGCTGCGTGATGGCCTGGCCGTGGGACCGGCAGGTCGGGTGGGGCGGGTTGCTCGCCGACGTGCAGGCCGAGATAGCCGGCATCGCCCGGGCCATCGCCCGCTTCGAGCCGGTGATCATGGTCGCCGAGCCGGGCAACGCCGCCCGGGCGCGCGAACAGTGCGGAAGCACGGTCACGGTCATCGAATACCCGATCAACGACTGCTGGACGCGGGACACCGGCCCGATCTTCGCGGTCAACGCCGGTAAGACCCACCGGATCGGCCTCGACTTCGCCTTCAACGGCTGGGGGAACAAGTACCCGTACGACAAGGACGACTTCCTCCCCGTCGGCGTGTGCACCTACCTGGGCGACGCCCGCAAGCCCGTCGACATGGTCTTGGAGGGTGGGTCCGTCCTCACCGACGGACAGGGCACCCTCATCACCACCGAGGAGTGTCTGCTCCATCCCAACCGCAACCCCGGCATGACCCGTTCGCAGATCGAGGCCAAGCTGCTCGCCGCATACGGAGCGAGCAAGCTCATCTGGCTGCCGTACGGCCTCCACGGCGACGACATCACCAACGGACACGTCGACCTCGTCGCCGCCTACCTGGGTCCCGCCAAGCTCCTGCTCCACACCCAGCCAGACCCCGCCAACCCCAACCATGCCCGGATGGCCGCCAACAAGGCGGTGCTCGACTCCGCGACCGACGCCTGCGGCCGGCCCTTCCAGGTGGTGGAGATGCACCACCAGCCGCACTTCCGCCAGAACGGGCTGACGGTGGAGACCTTCAGCTACACGAACTACTACCTGACCAGCGGCAGCGTCGTCGTACCCACCTCCGGGGAACCGGCCGACGCCCTCGCCCTGGGACAGTTCGCAACCCTCTTCCCCGGGCGCGAGGTCGTCGGCGCCAGAGCGCGTGTCCTCGCCTGGGGCGGCGGCGGCGTCCACTGCGTCACCCAGCACGTCCCGGCGGTCAGCGGCTGACGCCGTACCACCTCACGACGTGCCGGCCGGTGTCCGCGGCGACGGGGGATCGCGGCGGCCACCGGCCGGTGTCCACAGAGGGCCGGCTACATGGGGTCCATGCCCCGGTCGTCCATCCGGCCCTCCTGCTCGCTCTGCTCCTGGAGGCGACGAGCCTTCTCCTGCAGCCGTCGGCGCTCCTCCGGGTCGGTGGATCGCTCGGCCGCGTCCTTGAGTTCCTGGGCCTTGGCGCGCATCTGCTGGGACCGGCCGCGGGACTCGCCTGAAACGCTCATGATCGCTCCTTGGATCAGTGGGGGAGAGCGGGCGGATTCAGCGAACCAGCACTGCGGTTCGCCCGCATCTCGAAGCGTCACCGAGCGTGATCCGTCGCGAATGGCCGACCGCGGATGCCGGAGCGCGCACCTTCGGAGAACCTGTGGTGGTGAGCCGAACCGACCCCGCGAAGGACCCCGCCTGCGCCGCCCGCACCACCGGCAACCGCACCACCAGCACCACCAGCACCACCGTCACGCTGCGCGTCAACGGCACGGACCATGCCCTCCGGCTCGACCACCGCGTCACCCTCCTCGACGCCCTCCGGGAGCATCTGGACCTCACCGGGCCCAAGAAGGGCTGCGACCACGGCCAGTGCGGCGCCTGCACCGTGCTCCTCGACGGGCGGCGGGCCAACAGCTGCCTGCTGCTCGCGGTGGCCCAGGACGGCGCGGAGGTCACCACCGTGGAGGGACTCGCCGACAGCGGCAGCGACACCGCCGCCGCCCTCCAGCGGGCCTTCGTGGAACGGGACGCCTTCCAGTGCGGCTTCTGCACACCCGGCCAGCTCTGCTCCGCCGTCGGCGCCCTCGCCGAAGCCGCCGACGACCCGAACGGCCCGGTGACGCTGACCGAGTCGGAGATCAGGGAGCGGCTCAGCGGCAACCTCTGCCGCTGCGGCGCCTACCCCGCCATCGTCCAGGCCGTGCAGGACGTGGCCGGATGAAGCCCTTCGGCTACGTACGGGCGAGCACCCTCCAGGAGGCGGCCGAGGCCCACGCGGCCCACCCGGGCTCCCGCTACCTCGGCGGCGGCACCAACCTCGTCGACCTCATGAAACTCGGCGTCGAGACCCCCGGCACCCTCGTCGACCTCTCCCGGATCCCGCTCCACGCCATCGAGGAGCTGCCCGGGGGCGCACTGCGCATCGGAGCCACGGCCCGCGGCAGCGACGTGGCCGCGCACCCCCTCGTACGCACCCGGTACCCGGCCCTGGCCCAGGCCCTGCTCGCCGGGGCGTCCGCGCAGCTGCGCAATGTCGCCACCACCGGGGGCAACCTCCTCCAGCGCACCCGCTGCACGTACTTCCAGGACACCTCCAAGGCCTGCAACAAGCGGGAGCCGGGCACCGGCTGCTCCGCGCTCGACGGAATCCACCGCGACCACGCCGTGCTCGGCCACTCCACCCACTGCGTCGCCACCCACCCCTCGGACATGGCCGTCGCCCTCGCCGCGTACGACGCCGACATCGAGCTCTACGGGGCCGAGGGCACCCGGACGGTGGCGGCCACCGCGTTCCACCGGCTGCCCGGCGACCGCCCCGAGCAGGACACCGTCATCCGGGACGGCGAGATCGTCACCGGGGTGCTCCTGCCGGCCGCCGCCCCCGGCGCCCGCTCCCGGTACCGGAAGGCCCGCGACCGGGCCTCGTACGCCTTCGCGCTGGCCTCGGTCGCCGTGGTCCTCGACGTCGACGCCGACGCAGGTCTCGTACGGCGGGTCGCCCTCGCCTTCGGCGGGCTCGCCCACCGGCCCTGGCGGGCCACCACGGCCGAACGGGCGCTCACCGGGGCAGCGCCGACCCCCGATGCCGTCCGGCAGGCGGTCGAGGCGGAACTGGCCGAGGCCAGGCCCCTGCGCGACAACGCCTTCAAGGTCGCACTCGCGCGCAATCTGGCCTGCGACGTGCTCGGCGCCCTGGCCCGTCCCACGCCGTAGACCCGCCGTTGACCCGTGGACCCGTGGACCCGTAGACCCGTAGACCGTAGACCCGTGGACCGCAGATCCGTGAACCCGTAGAGGAGCAGGCGATGCCCCCGCACCCGGCACTCGGCACCCCCACCGTCCGCGCGGAGGGTCCGGAGAAGGTCACGGGCGCCGCCCGCTACGCCGCCGACCACACCCCGCCCGGCTGCGTCTACGCCTGTCCCGTCCCCGCCACGATCCCACGCGGCCGCGTCACCGCCGTCGACACCGGCGCCGCCCTGGACCTGCCGGGGGTACTCGACGTCCTCACCCCGGACAACGCGCCGCGGCTCGGCCCCTGGGACGACCCCACCCTCCAGGTCCTCCAGGACCCGGCCGTCCCGCACCGCGGCTGGTACGTGGCCCTCGCCATCGCCGACACCCCCGAAGGCGCACGCGCCGCCGCCGAAGCGGTGAGGATCGACTACGCGATCGAACCGCACGACGCCGTCCTGTACGAGGACCACCCCGGCGCCTACACGCCCGAAGAGGTCAACGGCGGCTACCCCGCCGTGCGCCGGCAGGGCGACCCGGACGCGGCGCTCGCCGCCGCACCCGTACGCATCGACTGCGCGTACACCGTGCCCCCGCTGCACAACCACCCCATGGAGCCGCACGCCGCCACCGCCGTCTGGGACGCCGGGCGGAGCCGGCTGACCGTCCACGACTCCAGCCAGGGCACGGGCATCGTCCGGATGACCCTCTCCGCACTCTTCGGCGTGCCCGAGGAGCACATCGACGTCGTCTCCGAACACGTCGGCGGCGGATTCGGCTGCAAGGGCACCCCGCGCCCCCACGTGGTCCTGGCCGTCATGGCCGCCCGGAACACCGGCCGCCCCGTCAAACTCGCCCTGCCCCGGCGCCACATGGCCGCCACGGTCGGGCACCGCGCACCCACCCTGCACCGGCTCGCGCTGGGCGCCCGCCGCGACGGCACCCTCACGGCCCTCACGCACGCGGTCACCACGCACACCTCCCGCGTCCGGGAGTTCGTCGAGCAGGCCGCCGTGCCCGCCCGGATCATGTACGCCGTACCGGACATCCGTACCAGCCACCGCGTCGTCGCCCTGGACGTTCCCACGCCCTCCTGGATGCGCGCCCCCGGCGAGACCCCCGGCATGTACGCACTGGAATCGGCCATGGACGAGCTGGCCGACGCGCTCGGCATGGACCCCGTGGAGCTGCGCATCCGCAACGAACCGGCCGTCGAACCCGACAGCGGCCGCCCCTTCAGCAGCCGCCACCTCGTCGAATGCCTGCGGGAGGGCGCGGACCGGTTCGGCTGGGCCGCCGGGCGCACCCCCCGCCGTGACGGGCCGCTGCTGGGCGGCGTGGGCGTGGCCGCCGCCACCTACCCCGTCTGGATCGCGCCCTCCACGGCCCGGGCCCGGGCCCGCCCCGACGGCGGCTGCCTGGTCGAGCTCAACGCGACCGACCTGGGCACCGGCGCGCGCACCGTCCTCGCCCAGGTGGCCGCCGACGCCCTGGGCGTTCCCCTCGCGTCCGTGACGGTGGCCATCGGCCACACCGGCCTGCCCGCGGCCCCGCTCGCCGGGGGCTCCGCCGGAACCGCCTCCTGGGGCTGGGCGGTCCACGACGCCTGCACCGCGCTCGCCGCCCAACTGGCCCGCCACCACGGGCCGCTGCCGCCCGAGGGCCTGACGGCCGTCGCCGACACCACCGAGGCGGCCAAGGAGAAACCCCCGTACGCGCGCCACGCCTTCGGCGCGCACTTCGCGGAGGTCCAGGTCGACACGGTCACCGGTGAGGTGCGCGTACGCCGCCTGCTCGGTGTGTACGCGGCCGGGCGCATCCTGAACCCGACGACCGCCCGGTCGCAGTTCATCGGCGGCATGGTCATGGGCCTCGGCATGGCCCTGACCGAGCACAGCGCCGTCGACCCCGCCTACGGCGACTTCGCCCAGAGCGACCTGGCCTCCTACCACGTGCCCTCGCACGCGGACGTGCCCGCCATCGAGGCGCACTGGATCGACGAGCGCGACGAACACCTGAACCCGCTGGGCGGCAAGGGCATCGGCGAGATCGGCATCGTCGGGGTGGCCGCCGCGATCGGCAACGCCGTCTGCCACGCCACCGGGCACCGCCTGCGCGAACTGCCCCTCACACCGGACCGGGTCCTGGCGGTCCTCGGCTGACCTCAGTCGGTGTCCGACCCGAGGGAGGTGGTGAGGGTGAACAGGGCCCCGTCCGGGTCGCGGAGCGTCACCCACCGCTCCACGGCGTTGGAGGTGACGTCCGAGACGGTGCGCCCGCCGAGCGCGACGGCCGCCTCGATCGCGGGCCGGAGCTTGGGGACCCGGAAGTGGACGTGCCAGCGGGGCCTGGTGTGCGGGGAGTAGGAGGCGAGCTCGACCGGGCCGCTGTTGAGGCGGGCGACGGGTTCGCCGTCCTGCCGCAGCACGACCTGGTCCTCCTCGTAGGAGACCTCGCAGCAGCCGGTCCGGCCCGTGGCCCACTCCAGCACCGCGCCGTAGAACATCGCCGCGTCGAGGGCGTTGCGGGTGCGCAGTTCCAGCCAGGCCGGCGCAGGGCCCTTGCCCACCCGCCAGTCCGCGGCCACATCGCCCTCCCAGATCCCGAACACCGCACCGTCGGGGTCGGCCACGAGGGCCCCGCGGCCGCCGGATTCGAAGGAGACCGGACCGACCGCGATCGTCCCGGTCCGCTCCCGGATGCGGTCCACCGCCACATCGGCGTCGTCGACGGCGAAGTACGGGGTCCACGCCACCGCCACCCCGAGGTCGCTGGCCAGCGCACCGATGCCCGCGACCGGGACACCGTCCAGAAAAGCCACAGAGAAGGCCGCGCCCAGGCGGGCCGGCCGGAATCTCCAGCCCGCGACCGCACCGTAGAAACGCTGCGCCGTATCGAGGTCGCGTGCCATCAGGCTCACCCAGCACGGTGCGCCGAAGACCTCCCGCGTCGAAATCTCCACCGCTTCGCTCCGTCCCTCGTGAGCCCCTAGGTCTCATTCTGGCCCTTTCCGGGTCCTTTCCGGATGATCCTCGCGGCCGACCGCGTCGAATGCACACAGAAGGTGGCCGAGAACCACGCTCCGTGTCGAGCCCGTCCGGCGGTACGCGCCGATAACCTCGAATCCGGACGCCCCCCGCAGCCTCGGAAGGCAGGTCTCCCATGGCTCCCATGGTCGGTTCCCAGGTTCCCGTGATCGATCTCGGGCCGTGGCGGTCCGGCGAGGCGCAGGCACGCGCCCGCACGGCCGCCCGCGTCGACGAGGCTCTGCGCGCGGCCGGATTCCTGCTGGTCACCGGGCACGGGGTGGACCCCGCGCTGCCCGCGCGGATCCGGGAGGCGGCCCGCGCGTTCTTCCGGCTTCCGGCCGCGGCGAAGGAACCGTACGCGGTCACGGTCGGCGACCGGGGCTGGCTCGGCCCCGGGGCGGAGGCCAACAGCTACGCGGAGGGCGAGCCCTCGCCGCCCGACCTCAAGGAATCCTGGTCCTTCGCGGCGGACGAACCCACCGGAGACCCCGCCGTCGACGCCGAGTGGTTCCGGCCCAACGTCTGGCCGGCCGAGGTGCCGGCGCTGCGGCCGCTGGTGACCGAGTACCTGGGCCTGATGCGGGCCCTGTCCGACGAACTGCTGGAACTGCTGGCCACCGCCCTCGGACTGGCCGAGGACCACTTCACCCGCCACACCTCACATCCCACCTGGGGGTTCAACCTCAACTGGTATCCGGGCGCCGAGATCGTCGGCCCGCCGCTGCCCGGCCAGTTCCGCATCGGGGCGCACACCGACTTCGGCACGGTCACGGTCCTCGACCGGCAGCTCGGCTCCGGCGGGCTCCAGATCCACACCGATGCCGACGGCTGGCAGGACGCGCCCTACGATCCGGCGGCGCTCACCGTGAACATCGGCGACCTGATGGCCCGCTGGACGGGCGACCGCTGGCGCGCGGGCCGCCACCGTGTGCTGCCCCCGCCCGCCGACGCCCCGGCCGAGGAGCTGATCTCGCTGGTCTACTTCTACGACTGCGACCCGCACACCCGGGTGGACTCCCTGCCCGCCCCGGTCGGCCGCGTGGTGCACGAACCCGTCGACTCCCACGTGTACCTGCGGGGCAAGCTCGACTCGATCAGCGTGGCTACGACTTCGGAATGACCGGGAGGCCACCGGAAGTCTCCCGGGGTCTGACGTCCGGTCCGTCTCAGAGCTGACGACCCGCCAATATCACGCACATAGCGTGAAGTTCATGATCCGACGACGAACAGCAGCCGTTTCGCTGACCCTGCTCGCCCTCCTCCTCCCGGCCCCGCTCGCCGCCGCGGGCACCGCCGCCGCGGCCGCGTCCCCGACCGCGGACCAGAGCACCGAGAGCCGACGCGCGGCGGTGCAACTCCCGCGCCCCACCGGCTCTTTCGCGGTCGGCCAGGAGGATCTGCACCTGGTGGACCGCAGCCGCACCGACCCCTGGGCCGAGTCGGGCCCGCGCGAGCTGATGGTGACCATGCGCTACCCGGCGCGCCGCGACACCGGCAGGACGGCGCGCTACCTCACCCGCGAGGAAGCCCGGCTGCTGCTGATCGACCGGGGCCTCGACCAGGCGATCCCCGTCGAGACCCTGGCCGGCGTCGCCACCCATGCCCGGTCCGGCGCCCGCCCCGTCGCGGGCCGTTACCCGCTGATCGTGCTCTCTCCCGGATTCACCGTCCCGCGCGCCACCCTCACCTCGCTCGCCGAGGACCTGGCCTCGCGCGGTTACGTCGTCGCCGCGGTCGACCACGCGTACGAGAGCGTCGGGACCGCCTTTCCCGGCGGCCGCGTACTGGAGTGCCTGGCCTGCCAGAAGGTCGAAGGAGCGGGCGGCATGGGTGCGGTCAGCGGCACCCGGGCACGCGACGTGTCCTTCCTGCTGGACCGCCTCACGGGTCCGGGCCCCGCCTGGCGCCACGCCGCAATCATCGACAAGAGCCGCATCGCGATGGCGGGCCATTCCATCGGCGGTGCCTCGGCGGCCGCCGCGATGACGGCCGACCCCCGGATCCTCGCTGGGGTCAACATGGACGGCGGATTCTCCACACCGGTCGCCGGCGCCGGTCTCGGCGGGCGCCCCTTCATGATGCTGGGCGCGCAGGCCCGGCGTCCCGGCGGCAACAAGAGCTGGGACGACACCTGGCCCCTGCTCGACGGCTGGAAGCGCTGGATCACCTTCGCCGGCTCCGGCCACTTCACCTTCTCCGACTTCCCGCTGATCGGCGAGCAGCTGGGCCTCCCCGACCCGGAGACCCCGCTGCCCGGCACCCGCTCCGTCGAACTGACCCGGCGCTACGTCGGCGCCTTCTTCGACCAGCACCTGAGGGGCGCACCGCAGCCCGTGCTCGACGGCCCGTCCGCCGACGCGCCGGAGGTCCGTTTCCACACCCCCTGAGCGGTCAGGGGGTGGTTCACATGGTTGCCCCCTAGACCACTGTGACCGGGTGGCGCACGACGGCGTCGAAGAGGTAGCCCTGCGTGTTGTGGACCGACGTCTCGGGCTGCGTCCGCCCGGTCGCGTCGGTCGCCCGGGCCAGCAGGGCCGTCGCGCCCGTCGCCCGCGGGGTCCACGGCACCGACCAGCGCACCCAGCCACCCCGGTGCGGGGCGTCGTACAGCCGGGCCCGCCGCCAGTGGCCGCCGCCGTCGGTGCTGACCTCGATACGGGTGACGGGCGCCGCGGCCGACCAGGAACGGCCGGTCAGCAGGCGGGTCCGGTGCACGGGAACCGTGGCACCCAGCTCCAGCTCGAAGGCGCTCTTGAGGGTCTGCCGGGTCACCACCGGGCCGCCCTCCGCCGGGTACGCGGGCCCGAACAGCCGGTACATGTCGGTGTTCCACGGCGAGTACAGCGGCTCAGCGCTCACCTCGATGTCCCCGACCCACTTGATCGAGGAGATCCCGACCCAGTCCGGCACCACGAGGCGGACCGGACCGCCGTGGTCCGCCGGCAGCGGCTGCCCGTTCATCTCGAACGCCAGCAGTACGTCGTCCAGCGCCTTCGCCACCGGCAGCGGGCGCCGCACCCGTCCGAGGTTCACCCCGTTGGCGATCACCTCGTCGTCCAGGCCGCGCGGCAGGACGTCGACGGCGCCGCGGGTCACGCCCGCCAGCCGCAGCACGTCCGACAGCCGCGCGCCCCGCCAGCGCGCGACGCCGATCGCGCCCAGGGTCCAGGGCGTGCCGGTGACCGGCTGGCCCTGCTGCGTGGCGTAGAAGCTCCGGCCGTTGCCCGCGCACTCGAGGAACAGCGTCCGCTCGACCGCAGGCAGGGCGCGCAGCCGCTCGTACGAGAACTCCACCGGGCCGCCCGCGAGCCCGTCGCCCCACACCTTCAGCCGCCATTCCCCGGCGTCGATGCGCGGGGTGGAGGTGTGGTTGCGCACGAAGAACCGGTCGATCGGGGTGAGCGGGCCGGTGCCGCGCAGCGCCGCGAAGTTCGTCTCCGCGTTGGTGCCGCGGAGGGTGAACAGCTCGGGCGGCAGTGACTTGAGGATGCCGGGCGCGGCGGCGGGTGCGGGTGCGGGCGCGGGTGCGGGTGTGGGTGCGGCGGCGGCCGTGGCGGCCGAGGCCGCGCCGCCGCCCGCGGCCAGGCCCATGGATCCGGCGGCCGCCCCCACCGCGAACAGCCTGAGCAGATCACGGCGGTCCAAACCGGCGGAGCGGGCGCGGCCGCGCGCCCACTGCCGCAGGCGCGTGCGGTCGTACTGGCTCTCGTCCGACAGGTCGTGGGGCATGACGGGGTCACTCCTTGGTCGCGGTTCCCGACGGACCGTAGGGGCCCGGGGCGGGCCGCGGAAACCTTCCCACCGCCATGGCCATGAATCTGAAACACCCCCGCAATGGCCGATTACCGCTGGTCGGCGGAATTTCGGCAGGATGTGGGGCATGACCGAGATCCGTACCCCCCGACTCCTCCTCCGCCGCTGGACCGACGACGACCTCGTCCCCATGTCGGAGATCAACGCCGACACGGAGGTGATGCGCTGGATCGGCGACGGTTCCACCCTCGACCTCGACCAGACCGCCGAGGAGATCGAGCGCTGGGAGGACGAGTGGGACGAGGAGGGCTTCGGACAATTCGCCGTCGAACTCCTCGCCTCGGGCGAGCTGATCGGCGTCGTCGGGCTCTCGGTCCCCGAGTACCTGCCGGAGGCACTGCCGGACATCGCGATCAGCTGGCGCCTCGGCCGCCAGTACTGGGGCCAGGGCTACGCCTCCGAGGCCGCCCAGGCCACCCTGGAGTTCGCGCTCCAGGACCGCGGACTCGACCGGGTCATCGCCATCAACCGGTCGGGCAACGACGACTCCGAGAACGTGATCCGCAAGCTCGGCATGGTGCTCGAACGCGACACCACGGAGCCCGAGCACCACTACCTCCTGCAGATCCACGGCATCGACCTCACCGAGTACGAGGCCTGATCCGGCTGCGGTCCGCGGGCTGTCGGCCGCGGGCTGTCGGTTGCCCACCGCCGGCCACATCGGCCGATCGGCCGACCCGGGGGTCCGCCGGACGGCTCGCGGGCTCCGGCCGGCGGTCGGAACGGCCGGGGGCCCCGGCGCGGCGAGCATGGACCGGGGGAGCGGGAGGACGTACGCGGTCCTCCCCGCCCGGAGCCGAGAGGGACACCACGGTCGCTTCCGTCGCCGTGGGCAGGGCGCCGTACGGGCTGGCCGTCGGCCCGGACGGGCGCGCATGGGTGGCCACGGCCGAGGGCGTCGCCGTCGTCGACACCCGCACCCGCGTACGGGTGGCCCGCATCCCGTACCGCACCGGAACGGGCCCGGTCACCGACGGCGAGTACCGCGGCGGCGGCATGGGCATCGCGCTCTCACCCGACGGCGCGCACGCGTACGTCGGGGTCAACGTGCCCGGCGCCACCGGGGTGCTGGAGGTCCTCGACACGGCGAGGCTGGAGTTCACCGCCGCCGTGCCCGTGGGCCGGCGCCCCTTCGACGTGGACGTGTCCCCGGACGGCGCCGAGATCCACCTCACCGGGCACGACTCCTTCGACGTCACCGTCGTCGCGGCCGGCACGCTCCGCACCCGCCGCATCGAGGTCGCCCCCTACGGAACCGAAGGCGGGCTCGGCTCCTGGCTGAAGCCGCACTACGCGGCCGTCCGCCCGGCCGACGGGACCGAGCGGGTGTACCCGCTGGACGGCCCGCACGAGGACGTGGCCGTCTCCCGGGACGGCCGCACCGCGTACGTCACGGGCGGCCACACCCGTGACGGCTACTGGAACGGCATCACGGTCGTCGACCTCGACACGGGCGCCACCCGCCGCCACCCGCCGCCTTCCGGCGGGTTCGCGGCCGCTGGGCACCGCCGTCCTCTGAGCCCGCTCAGGCGGGTCCGGTGCCCGGTGCCCGGGCCGCGTGGCCGGCGCGGATCGCGGTGAGGGCGGCGGCGTGCAGGGCGGCCGGGGCGCCGTGGTGGGGGAGGGGGCTGCCCGTGAGGGTGTACCACTCGTCGGCGTCCTTGTACTGGATGTGGAACCGGACCAGGTCCCCGGCCACCGCCGTGGTGCGCAGGGTGAGCGGGCCGGTGATGACGCCGACCTCGTCGGTCATGGCGCCGCCCGGCCCGGCGAGCACCTCGTCCTGCCACTGCTGGTGTCGCGCGTCGGTCATGAGGTACAGCTGTCCAGCATCGTGGTGAGCATCTTCTTCTCCGGCTCGGTGACGGTCAGCCCGTAGGTGGATTTGACGGTGGTCCAGGCCCGCCCGTACTGGCACCAGCTCGACTTGTCCGGCGGCTGCCACAGGTCGGGGCTCTGGTCACCCTTGGAGCGGTTCGAGGCCGCGGTGACGGCCAGCAGCTGAGGGTTGGTCAGGTCGTTGGCGAAGGCCTTGCGCCGGGCGGCGTCCCAGCCGGCCGCGCCGGAGCGCCAGCCCTCGGCGAGGGGCACCATGTGGTCGATGTCCATCTTCGACGCCTCGGTGACGACCACCCCGTCGTAGAGGCTCTTCCAGGTGCCGGAGACCGCCCGGCATTCGGCGTCCCGCGTGACGTCCGTGCCGTCGCGCTCCAGGATGACCTCGCGGGTGTCGCACTTGTTCCCCTGCTGAGCCCAGTGCGTGAACTTGTCCCGGCTGTATCCGGCCATCGTGCCCACCGGCGCCACCTTCAGCTCCGCCAGTTGCGTACGTGCCACGGCGGTACTGACCATGCCGGGCAGGACGTCCCCGGCGGCGGGTGCCCCGGCGGGCGGGGCGGACTGCGATACCGACGGCTTCGCGTCCCCGCCGCCCGGGGCCGCCGGACCGGAGCAGCCGGCCGCGGCCGCGAGGAGCACGGCCGCCAGGACCGCGCCGGGCACACCTATCTGACGTTCCATAACCCCACCCCGAGCCGGTACCGCTTCGCACGCTGTCCGGGAAAGACTACCCAGAACCGGACATTCAACCGGCCGATGACCCTTCGGCGGGCGTTGTCAGTGGCCCTCGCTACTCTCCTGACATACCGCAGCTCAGGGGGATTTCACTCCCCCTGTCAGGGCTGCGCGGAAGCGGACGGGACAGGCGGAGGGGCACGGCTGATGGTGGCATGGCTGGCGGCGGGCGAGGCGTACGAGATCGCCCTGGTGGAGGGACGGGTGGCGGCGAGGTCCGCGACCGGCCGGGCGGCGGGACGGCAGTTGAAGACGCTGCCCAAGGCGCTGAAGGACCATCCCGAGGTGGACCGGCTGCGCCGGCTGGCCGAATGGCTCGACCGGCACGCCGCGGCCTGCATCGCGCAGGTCGACAGCTGGATGGTGTCCTCGCTGCCCGTGCCGACCGAGCTGCTCGCCCGGGTCTGGCCGGACGAGGCCTGGCAGAGCGCCCTGCGCGACATGGCGATCGTCGGTGACGACCCGGACGAGGTGGGCTTCCTGCGGGACGCCACCGCCTCGGGTGAGCTGAAGGTGGTCAACCTCGACGGCGAGACCGTACGGCTCTCCCCGCGCACGGTGACCCTCCCGCACCCGGTGCTGCTGCCCGAACTGGACGACGTACGGGAGTTCGCGGCCGAGCTGGGCATCGTGCAGCGGGTCGAGCAGATCCACCGTGCCACCTGGCAGAAGCCTGCCGAGCTCGCCACCAACGCCACCGAGGTCCGCGACTACGCGGGCGGGGTCTTCCCCACCCGCTTCGGCCTCGCCGCCCGGGCGACCGGCCTGGGCTACCGGGTCTCCGGCGGCTACGCCACCTGCAAGGTCCGCGACTCCGGGCCCGGCACGGAAGCGGCCGTCTGGATCGGCGAGCCCTACTACGAGGACGAGACGACCACGGGCGCCCTCAACTGGCACGACGAGGACGGCCGGACGGTGCCCCTGGCCAAGGTCGGACCGGTGGCCTGGTCCGAGGGAATGCGGATGGCCGCGGCGCTGTACGCCGGGCGCAAGATCGAGGAGGGCGGGGACGCGTGAGCACCGACCTGCAGGACACCGGGACCAGCACCGAGAAGAGCACCGAGAACAGCACCGAGATGAACGATGAGATGAACGATGAGATGAACCAGGCCGCACTGCTGCTCAAGGCCGGCGCCGTCCTGCCGCACGGCACCACCGGCGCCGGCCCCACCGCCGTCGATCTGACCGCGCGCTCCTACCGCCACCCCGGGCTCGGCGAGGACCGCGTCGTCGTCCGGCTCACCGCCGGCGAACTGGGCGCGGCCGAGGACCTGGCCGCCGGCTTCCTGGGACTCGTACGCGACGAGGACGAGCCGCCCGTCGTCGGCCTGACCCGGCGCCAGGCGCTCGGCTTCCCCGAATGGGTCCTCGTGCACCACCCCGAGGACGGCCACCACGCCCTCGCCATCGTCCCCGAACTCGACCGGATCGCCCGGCAGGCCAAGACCAAGCCCAAGGCCGCGCTCGACGCCTGCCTCGAACTGGCCGGCCGCCTCGCCGCCGCCATCCCGCACTTCCTGCCCGTCTTCCACGAGCAGGCGGCCCGCATCTTCCTCGGCGTCGAGAACACCACCTACGCAGCCCAGCTGTTCGGCCGCGCCCGCGTCGCCGAGGCCCAGCACGGGCTGAGCGTCGACGAGGACCGCCTCGACGCCGTCTTCCTCGAATTCGCCCTGGCCGGCGCCCTGCCGGTGAAGGTGCTCACCGGCTACGGCAAGGCTCTGGCCCTTCGGGTCACCCCCGCCGAGGCCCACGAGCGATTCCGCCGCCTGTGCGTACGCCGCACCGCCGGCGGGCTGCCGCCCTCCGCCCAGGCCGCCGTCGAACTGCGCCGCCTCGCCCGCGCCGCGGGCCTGACCGGCACCGAATCCGAGCAGGAGTACCTCGCCGAACTGCTGCCCCTGCCCGCCACCCTGCGCGCCGCGGTCGGCTGGTGGAAGGCCCACCGCGCGGCCCTCGTCGCGCTGGCCCGCCGCGTTCCCGCCGTACGCGGCACGCTCCTCGGGCTGACGCCGCCCGGCGGTGGCGACGGCGCCGAGCTCACCGGCCTGTGGCTGGACATCCTGGAGGAGTCCGGCGCGACCGCGGGGCTGGCCACGGAGGACCTGCCCGCCGAGCAGCGCTGCGCCGACGGCGCCGCCGGCTGGCTGGAGCGCTTCCACGCCGCCCGCCACTCCGGCTGGGGCCAGCGCCCCACGCCTCCCGTACTGCTCGACGTCGTCGAGCGCTGCGCGGAGCAGCTGCGCACCGAACTCGCCCGGCCCGGCCGCGAGGCGGGTCTGCGCGTGGGGGTCGAGGACGCCGACCTCCTCGACCTGCTGCTCGCCCTGGCGATCCCCGTCGCCGACCCCGACGCCAAGGAGAACAGGCACCGGCACAGCCAGCTCAACCTGACGGACTGGGCCTGCTCCGACCAGCGCCGCGATCTGCTCGCCCTCGCCGCCGACCGGCGGTTCCACCCCGCCTTCCACCGCGGGCTGAACGGCCTCGGATACGGCGGCCACGACGTCATCCGCCGCGTCGCCGCCTCGCCCGGCGGCCGCCCGGTGCTGACCGAGTGGGTGCGCGGCGTGGCGCGCGCCTCCACCGCCGCCGGCCTGCCCGGAGTACCCGACGCCATCGCCCGCCTGACCTGGCTGCCCACCGAGGCTCTCGAGCTGGCCCCCGAGGAAGTGGCCGCCGCGGCCGCCGCCGACCTCGGCGAGACCCTGGCCCGTACCCTGCGCGGCGGGCTCTTCGAGGAGCTGACCTGGCCCTCGTGGGAGAGCGCGGTCGCCGAACTGGCACCTGTCCGGAACCGGCGCGGCCTGACCGTCGTCGAGGCCTGGCCGTACCTGATCGTCGCCAACTCCACCCAGGTCCGGGTCATCGACGCCGACTCCACCGTCCTCACCCACGACCTGCGGGTCCCCACCGGCAACGAGTACCGCCACGGCTTCCACTACGTCGACGGTGAACTGCTGGTCTTCTGGAACTCCTGGAACACCAACGAGACGCAGGGCTACTGGCACACTTCGCCCGGCACCGTCTTCAGCCTCGCCACCGACCGCGCCCACTGGCAGCTGCGCTCCGAACACCTCAGCCTGCCGCTCCCGGACGGCGGCCGCGCCACCGGCGGCGGCGTCCTGCACCGCGGCGACACCAAGCTTCCGGACGAGCGAGCCCTGCTGTCCGACGGCACGTCGTACTGGGTGTGGCAGGAGCGCGACCAGAGCAACGAGCGCGGGTGGCGCGAGTACGACCCCGCCACCGGTGACCTCGGCCGGTACTCCCTGCCCGGGTTCCTCTCCGACGCACTGGACGGGCACCGGGTGAACGCCGGCTCCGTCGGGTACTCCTGCTGGCTGCGACCGGCGCCCGCCGTGCCGGACTCGGTGCTCGGCGCACCCGCCGACGGCCTGCTCGGCTGGCGCGCCGCCCGTGTCCCCGGCCACGGCTGGCGGGGAGCGGGCACCGGGGGCCGTACCGTCACCGCCCCCGAGGGCGGCAACATGCCGCTCGCGGCGCTCACCTTCCCCGGTGACGACCGCCCGCGCGCGCTGTCGAACCGCTACCACGAGCTGTGCATCAGTGACCCGGACGGGGTGATCACCGCGCAGGCGCGCGAGGACGACCGCCGCCGCACCGGCAAGGTGGAACTCCCCCCGCTCTCCCACTGGTACGCCCTGCGCCCCCGCGATCCGGAGGGCTCGGCCGCGCTGCGCACCGCCGACCGGGAAACCGTCGGCGCCCTGCTCAAGGCGGCCGCCGCCGCGGCGAAGGCCGACGACCTGCCCGCACTGGTGAGCCAGGCCCTGCCCCAGGTCACCGCCCCCGAGCTGATCGGCGGCATCGTCGAGGTCCTGCGCTTCGCCCTCGTCCAGCAGGAGGCCCTCGACAAGGTGGCCGCCCTGCTGCGGCCGGACGCCGAAGCCGCCGGGACCGGCCCGCAGGGCCCCGCCGACCAGCTGATCGACCAGGCACTGTGCGGACTCACCGGCACCGGCTACTACCGCCAGGGCGCAGATACCGACGTCGCCCACCGCTTCCTGCGCGAACTCGCCGCCGCGAGCGCCGACACCGGGGCGGCCGAAGCACCCGGCAGGCTCCACTTCGACGTGCCCGCCCTGCCGTACTCCGGGCTGCTCTGGACACCACTGCTCGACCAGCCCGCCGCCGTCGCCTACCGCGCGGTCGCGGTCGGAACCAGCGAGGAGGAGCGCGGCGCCGTCATCAGCCTGCTCCGCGAGATCGACGCGCTGGGCCTGGCCTCCGCCGAGGGATCCGCGGGCCGCTGGCGCCGGGTCCTGGTCCGCCTCGACCAGCGCCATCTGCGCGCCCCCGACGGAAGCGAACGCAACCTGCACCGGCGCGCCGTACTCCCGCTCGGCGGCGGAGCTGTCCTCGCCACGACCGAGCACAGCGAATCCGTCCCCGACGGCCACGAGTTCGGCGCCCTGCTCCACGACCCCACGGGCCGCTTCACCGTCCCCGGGCCCTACACCGTGCGCGGCGATGCGCGGGTGGGCGACCCGGAGCGCGGCCCCGACTGGCTCTCCCGCTTCCTCACCGAGGCCGCCGAGCGCGGCCCGGCGCCCTTCTTCCCCGAAGCCGCCGAGGAGTTCGCCCGGCTCACCGGGGTCCCCGGGGCACTGGCACGGCTGGTGGTCGCCGGCCTGCCCTCCATCGAGAACTCGTGGAGCAACTTCCTGGATCCCGAGCTGCGGACCCTCCTCGGCGTCAAGGTCACCGAGGCCGACCACGCCCGCGACGAGCTCACGGGCCTCGACGCCGTGGTCCGGCGGGCCGTCGTCGGCGCGCTGCTGCCCGCGGACCCGGCGCTCCTGTGGACCGAGGGCCCCGACGCGGCGGCCGCCGCCGAGGTGTGGAACCAGCGCGTGGGCCGTCGTACGCCCGTGCCCGACTGGCTGCTCACCGAGGCCTCGCGGGTGATGCGTATCGGGTGGGCCGTGCCCCGCGCCCTGTCCGCGATCCTCGACCCGGCCGCCTCCCGGGAGCTCTCCGTCGACGTCGCGTGGACGGTGAAGGGCGACCACGTGGAGCCCCGCGAGCCGGCCACCGACCCGTTCACCTCGTCCGTCCTGACCGGCGCCATGGTGACGATGGCCTGGCTCGCCCACCGGCTGCCTGCGGGCGATCCCCTGCGGGCGGCCCTGCCGCCCGCGCTGACGGCCGTACGACAGCGGCTCGCCGCCCCCGAACTGCTGCTCGCCAGCGGGCACTACGCGCGGCTCCCCGACTTCCGGAAGGCGGCGGGCACACCGACCGAGACCGGCGAGGGCTTCGAGCGGTACGGCGCGGTGATCATGGCCACCCACGACGACCGGCCCCAGCCCGCGCTGCGCCCGGCGCTGCTGGACTCCACCGGCTCCGACCCGTACCTGGCGGTCCTGCGCGGCGACGACCAGCGGCCCTCCGCGGTCGAGACGGCCCTGCGGGCCGCCCACGACCAGCGTTTCGCCGCCCTGCTCGCCGACCCGGGAGCCCCGGCGGCGGGCGCCGTCGACAAGGACGGCACCTGGTGGCCGCAGGACCCGAGCCGGTCGGTTCCCGAGCTGGTGACGGAGGCGCGAGACGCCTACGGTCTCGGCGCCGACGCGGCCGTCCTGTACCTCGCGCTGCTCGCCATGCCCGACCCCACCGACCGCAACACCGCGCGCTGGACCGGCTGGAAGCCCGCCAGGCTCAAGGCCGCCCGCGCCGAACTGGCCGCCACCGACCTGGTGGTGTCGGCCGAGCGGAGCCGGGCCGGGCGCTCGCTGTTCCTGCCGGGCGGGTGGGTGGACATGGCCTCCCCGGTCCTGCCGGTGGAGCAGTGGAAGCTCTCGATGTACGGCGACCCCCTGCGGGGGCCGCTGGTGCCCGCCGAACCGGCCGCGGAGCTCTACCGCCGGGCCTGGCAGCGGGTCCGCGAGGGCGACGTACCGCGCTTCGAGGAGCTCAAGGTCAAGCGCACCCGCCGACGCTGACCGCAGGGGCGGGGGGGGGGGGGGGGGGGGGGGGGGGGGGGGGGGGGGGGAGGGGGGGGGGGGGGGGGTGGGGTTCCCCTCGCCCTTCACCGCATCCCTTCTCGCCTCTTCTCTCT
>NZ_JBVIFS010000023.1:0-66047 GCF_055571215.1 Streptomyces sp. NPDC030995 | reverse complement strand
GGCTCAAACTCCCCCCCCCCCCCCCCCCACCCACACCCCCCCCCCCCCCCCCCCCCCCCCCCCCCCCCCCCCCCCCGGCCCCGGACCGAGCCGGTCCATCCCTTCCGCACCAACCACCCACCCGACTCCCGAACCCCGAGACTTTCGAGGACCCCGCATGACCGACACCGTCACCGACACCGACACCGTCACCGAACGGATGGCCCCCGCCCGGCAGGTGCTGCCCGCCGAGGAGCGCCACGCCGCCGAACTGGCCTTCCTCGCCGCCCAGGACCCCGGCCCCCGCCCGCCCGGCTGGGCCCTGACCCCGCGCGCCGTCGTCACCTTCGTCTGCGGCAGCGACGGAGCCGAACTGGCCCTGCCCCAGGGCGGCGGCAAGCTCGTCATCGCCCCCAAGTTCGTCGGCGAACGCGCCCTGGTGGAACGCTGCGTCGTCACCCTCGCCGGAGAGCGCGGCCTGCTCCTCACCGGCGAGCCCGGCACCGCCAAGTCCATGCTGTCCGAACTCCTCGCCGCCGCCGTCTGCGGCACCAGCGCCCTCACCGTGCAGGGCACGGCCGGCACGACGGAGGACGCCTTCCGCTACGGCTGGAACTACGCGCTGCTGCTCGCGCAGGGGCCGAGTGCGGGAGCCCTGGTCGACTCCCCGGTGCTCTCCGCCATGCGCACCGGGCGGGTGGCCCGCGTCGAGGAGATCACCCGCTGCCTGCCCGAGGTGCAGGACGCGCTCGTGTCGATCCTGTCCGACCGGCGGGTCAGCGTGCCCGAACTGACCGCCACCGAGGACGCGGTGGTCTCCGCCGCCCCCGGCTTCACCGTCATCGCCACCGCCAACCTGCGTGACCGCGGCGTCTCCGAGATGTCCGCCGCCCTCAAGCGGCGCTTCAACTTCGAGACCGTCGACCCGATCGCCGACGCCGACGCCGAAGCCACGCTGATCCGCCGCCAGGCGGTCGCCGCCGTCCAGCGCGCCGGCGCCGCCTTCGGCGTCGACGACGCCGTGCTGGACGCGCTCGTCACCGTCTTCCGCGACCTGCGCTCCGGGCGCTCCGCCGAGGGCTGGGACGTGGAACGCCCCGGTACGGTCATGTCCACCGCCGAAGCCGTGCAGGTGGCGGCCTCCCTGGGGGTCGCTGCCGCGTACCTGCCGGGCGGGGACGTGCTGGACCTGCTGCCCGGGCATCTGCTGGGCGTGGTCCGCAAGGACGACCCCGCCGACCACGGCCGCCTCCTCGGCTACTGGGACGGCCCGGTCCGGCGCCGCGCCGAGGACGGCTCGGCGATGTGGCGCCGCCTCTGGGACCTGCGCGGGAGCCTGCGTTGACGTCCACCGACCCGCGCGTCGTCGTCGACGCGCTCGCGGCGTCCCGTGCGCCGTACCTGCTGGGGGTACGCCACCACAGCCCCGCCCTGGCGGCGGTGGTTCCGGCCCTGCTGGACGCGTCGGGTGCGGACGTGGTCTGCGTCGAGCTCCCGACGGACTTCCAGCCGTGGCTGGAGCACCTGGCCGACCCGGAGACCGTGGCCCCGGTCGCCCTCGCGGGCACGGGCGAGGCCGGCCGCCTGGCCTTCTACCCGTTCGCGGACTTCTCCCCGGAACTGGCCGCGATCCGCTGGGCCCACCGGTCCGGCGCGGCCGTCCTCTGCTGCGACCTCCCGCTGTCCGACCGAGGCTGGACGTCACCGACCCCGAACCCGAACCGGACCCCGGCCGAGGATCCGGCTGCGGCCCCGGACGCGGCTTCGGACACGTCCCGGGCTGCGGGTACGGCTTCCGCCGCGGTTCGGGTGCGGGCCTCCGGTCCGGACTCGCTTGGGGAACTGCTCCCGGGTCAGGATCCGGGCCCGATGCCGTCCCGGCCGGCCGGGGCTTCGGGTTCCTACGCCGACGGCCTCGCCGCCGCCGGGACCGGGCGGGAGGGCGAGGACCTGTGGGACCGAGCCGTCGAGGTGCTCGCACCGGGCTGCTCCCCGGAAGCCGTGCGGCGCGCCGCACTGGCCGTCGGATGGGCGCTGCGCGCGGACACCACCACCGTTCCGGCGCCCGACCTGGCCCGCGAGTCCCACATGCGAAGCGTGATCGCAGACGCCACCGCCAAGGGCCACCGAGTCGCCGCGGTCATCGGCGCCTTCCACGCCCCGGCGCTCCTGGGCCCGGCCCCCGGGGCCGATCCGACCGACACCGAGCCCACCGCGCACGCGACGGTCTCCGAGGCCGCCGCCGGCACGCCCGCCGCGGCGGGCCGCGCTCCTGGCGACGGCACGGCCCCGAGGGCCGAGCGTGGCTCGGGCCGGGGAACGGGCCGGGGAACGGGCCGGGGAACGGGCCGAGGAACGGGGGGAACGGGCCCGGCGGCCGACGGCGCGCACGCGGACCCGGCCGTCACCTCGCTCGTGCCCTACTCCTTCGACCTGCTCGACTCCCGCTCCGGATACCCCGCCGGGATCCGGGATCCGCTCTGGCAGCAGGCCGTCCTGGAGGCCGCCGGTGACCCCGGGCGGGTCCGGGAGGCGGCCTCCGTCGCCCTCACCCGGCTCTGCCGGGAGCTGCGCCGCGCCGGGCACACCGCCGGTACAGGCGAGGCCGCCGAGACCCTGCGGCTCGCCTGCGACCTCGCCGTACTGCGCGGGCTCCCCGCGCCCGGCCGCGGCGAGCTCCTCGAGGCCGTCACCACCGTTCTCGGCCAGGGCGAACCACTCGGCCGCGGCCGGGCGCTGGCCCGCGCCCTCGAAGCCGTGCTCGTCGGCGCCGCCCGCGGGCGGATCACCCCGCACGCACCCCGCTCCGGCCTCGGCCCCTCCGTGGAGGCCGAACTCGCCGCGCTGCGGCTGCCGTCCCCCGAGGACCCCGCACCCCGCGAGATCCGCCTGGACCCGCTCCGCTCCGCCCTCGACGGCCGCCGCGAGGTCCTGCTGCAACGGCTCCTCGTCTGCGGCGCCTCCTACGGGGAGCCCCTCACCGTCGCCGCCACCGGCGACGGCACCGCCCTCGGCACCAAGTGGCGGCTCTCCTGGACGCCTTCCGTCCCGGCCCGCCTCGACCTCGCCGGCGTCCGCGGCGTCACCGCCGCCCAGGCGGCCGCCGGAACGCTGCGCGACACCGCCCGCCGCGCCGCCGCGGACGGCGGGCCGACCCCGGCGCAGATCCTCGCCGGGCTGGCCGCCGCCGCGCGGTGCGATCTGCCCGCCCTGGTCGACGTACGCCTCCACGAGGCGGCGACCGCCCTGCCGCAGACCGCGACCCTGCCCGAACTCCTCGACGCCCTCGACCTCCTGGAGGCCCTCCACCGCGGCCACCTCCCCGGTACCTCCGCCGCGTCCCGCGCCACCGCGGCCGCTCTCACCGGCGACCTGCTCGAAGCGGCCGTACGCTCCCTGCCCGGCCTCGCCGGCAGCGACGACCCCGCCGACGCGGGCGCCCTCGTGGCCCTCGCCGACCGCGCCGCCGCCCGCCACCTCGGCCTGCGCACGGACGCCGCGCTCGCCGCCCTGGCCGCCACGGCCTCCCCGCTGATGCAGGGCGCGGCCCTGGCCGTACGGGTCCTCCTCGACCTCGACCCGGCCGCCGAGCTCGGTACCCGCGCCGCCGGCTGGATCGACAGCGCGGGCACCGCCGACAGCCGGCGCGCCCTGACCCGCCGGCTCGCCGGACTCCTCACCGCCGCCGGCCCCCTGCTCCAGTCCTCCTCGGCCGCCCTCACCCCGCTGCTCGACCGCGTCGAGCACCTCGCCGACCAGGAGTTCCTCGACCGGCTCCCCGCCCTGCGCGGTGGTTTCGACGCCCTCGCACCCGCTGCCCGCGACCGGCTGCTGGACACCGTCACCGAGCGGCTGGGCGACCGGATCGACCTCGCGCTCGACGCGTCACCCGCGCTGCTCGCCCTGTGGGCCGCCGCCGACGCCGCCGGACTCGCCGCGCTGAAGGCCCTTCCGCTGCCCGCGACGGACGCACCGGTACCGGTAGCGGTGCCGCAGCCCCTCGACGCACCCAGCGATCCCGCCCCCGAAGCCGACGTCCGGCGACTCGCCCCCGCCGACCGCTGGCGGCTGCTGCTCGGCCGCGAACGCGACCGGCTCCCCGCCGGCGCCCGCCGCTACGCCCACGCACTGGACGAGTTGTACGGTGCCGGGCGCGGCGAAGGCGCCTGCGGCATCGAAGGCGGCCAGGGGCGCGGCCAGGGCGGCGGTCAAGAGGCCTCGTTCCCCACCGCCCGGGAGTGGTCGCAGGAGCTGGAAGCGCTGTTCGGCGCCGACGTACGGGAGGAGGTGCTCGCCGGAGCGGCCGAAGCGGGCCGCACCGACGTGCTCACCCAGCTCGACCCGGCGGCCGTACGGCCCTCCGTGGAACTGCTGAGCTCCGTACTGTCCCTGGCCGGCGGTTTGCCCGAGGCCCAGCTCGCCCGGCTGCGCCCCCTGGTCAGGCGGCTGGTCGACGAGCTCGCCAAGGAACTGGCGACCCGGCTGCGCCCGGCCCTCTCCGGCCTCGCCACCCCGCGCCCCACCCGCCGCCCAGGCGGCACACTCGACCTGGCCCGCACCCTGCGCGCCAACCTCGCGCACACCCGGCGCCGGGCCGACGGCAGTGTGGTCGTCGTCCCGGAGCGGCCCGTCTTCAGCACCCGGGCGAGCCGCGAGGCCGACTGGCGGCTGATCCTGGTCGTCGACGTGTCCGGATCCATGGAGGCCTCCGTCATCTGGTCGGCCCTGACCGCGGCGGTGCTGGGCGGCGTACCCACCCTGTCCACCCACTTCCTCGCCTTCTCCACCCAGGTCGTGGACCTCACCGAAAGGGTCGAGGACCCGCTCTCGCTGCTGCTGGAGGTCCGCGTCGGCGGCGGTACGCACATCGCCGCCGGTCTCGCGCACGCCCGCTCCCTGATCACCGTCCCGAGCCGCACCCTCGTCGTCGTGGTGAGCGACTTCGAGGAGGGCGCCCCGATCGGCGGGCTCCTCGGGGAGGTCCGCGCGCTGGCCGCCTCCGGCGCCCACCTGCTGGGCTGCGCCGCGCTCGACGACGCCGGGACGCCCAGGTACTCGGTCCCGGTCGCGCGGCAACTCGTCGCGGCCGGCATGCCCGTGGCCGCCCTCAGCCCCCTCGCCCTCGCCCGCTGGGTGGGCGACCGCCTCCGTGGAGCATCCCGTTGAGCACCGATACCGCCGAACTGCCTCCCGTTGCACCGGAGGTGCTCGCCGAAGCGGTCGAAAGCCTCACCGCCCGCCTGCGCAAGAAGCTGGACGCCGCCACCGAAAGCTGCGCGGAGCGCGCCGCCCGCGCGGCCGACGGCAGCGTCACCGTCCGCTTCGGCGAGGACGCCCTGGTCACCCTGCGCCCCGGCCCGACAGGAGCGGTCACGGAGCCCGAACAGGCCACGTGCAGCTGCCTGTTGGCACCGCGCTGCCTGCACCGGGCGGCGGCCCTGGGCGCGGCCCCGCTCGCGGACGCGGCGCCTCCGGAGCCGGCACCGCCGCTGGAGGAGCCGAAGCCGGGGTCGAAGCCGGGGCCGACGGCGGCATCGGCTTCGGCATCGGCCGCCGAGGCAGCCGAGGCCGCCGAGCCCTCACCGGCCCTCACCGAAGCCCAGATCGGCGCCGCGGCCGCGCTCTGGCGGGCGGCCGCCGAAGCCCTGGCCGCCGGAGTCACGGCCGGGGGAGCCGTCGTCCAGGCCGAGTTGCTGCGCGCCGCGCACACCGCCCGCCTCGCCGGGCTGCCGCGCGCCGAGGCAGCCGCCCTCCGTGTCGTACGGGGCCTGCGCGGCGCCCGGGACCGCCAGGCCGCCCAGCGGCTCGGCGACCTCACCCGCGCCTTCCGCGAGCTCTTGCACACCGCCGCGGTGCTGGCCTCCGGCTCCGCCGACCCCGCGCTGACCGGGACCGTCCGCCGCGCCTACGCGCCGGGCGGCAGCCTCGACGTGTACGGCCTGTGCCGGGAACCCGTGCTCTCCGCCACCGGATACGGCGGAGTGGTCACCCACCTGCTGGCCGCGGACGGCACCCGCTACTCGGTCTCCGACGTCCGCCCCGGCGGCCTGGCCCGCGCCCGCGGAGCCGGTTCCGCTTCCGTGGCCCTGGGCGGCGCCACCCTCGACCACGCCGGCCTTGCCCGCGGTGGCCTGCGTATCGTCGGGGCGACGGTCTCCCCGGAGGGCCGGCTCGGAGCCGGACGCGGGGTCAAGGCCACCCCGCTGCGCGGCGCGCCCTGGACCGAGCAGCCCGCCGCGCCGCTCTTCGCCCGCCCCGCGGCCGAGGCCGTTGCCGAGCTGCTGGCCGAGGCACCCGACGCCGCCGACGCGGCCGAGCCCGCGCTGCTCGGCTGCGACGTCACGGTCGTCGGCGCGTCCGGCGAGCACCTGCTGGTCCGTGAGGCACGGCCGGACGCGCCGCTGCTGCGGCTGCTGCCCGCGCACCCGCACCCGGAGCTGGCGCACACGGCGAACCTGCGCCGCATCGCCTCGTACCCCGGCCTGCTGCTGCGCGTCCTGGGCCGCCCCGACCTGGACCGCGCCGCCACCCTGCGTCCCCTCGCGGTCGGCCCGGTGCCCGGCGCGCCGTACACGCTGCGGCTGCCCGAGGAGTGGCTGGGCCGCGCCGACCTCGGCTACGACCGCCTCCAGGGCAGCCACTTCCCGCCCCCGACGGCCGTGGCCCCCGCCGTGGAGCCGGTGGCAGTCGGCCCGGACCCGCTGGCCGACTCCCCGCTGTGGCGGGTACGCCGCCTCCTGGAGACCGGGGTCGCGGGCGGCCGCCGGGCCGTCGCCGAGGCGGCCCGCGGTACGACGGCCCCGGCCTCGTACGGCCCGCTGCGCCGGGCCGGGCTCACCGCGGCGGCGGACCTGGCCGCCGCCCTCGCCGCCGAGGCCGACCGCCGCCCCCGCGACGCCTTCGGCCGCCTCGCGGACCCCTCGCCGGAGGGCTACGCCTGGGCCTGGCTGGCCGCCGCCATCCACCTCGCGGCGGCGGAACGCTCCCTGGTCGCCGCGTCCTGGACGGCTACCTCGGGCGCAACCACGCCCGCAGCTCGGTGAAGTCCGCGTCGGTCAGGCCCCGGCCCGGATCGACGCGGTGCAGGAGTGCCCGGCCGGGGTGGTGCGCGGCCACCCAGGCCCGGTCGGCGCCGGTGATCTCGTCGTCGACCCAGACGAAGGGGCGTCCGGCCGCGTGGCCGACGAGGGCGGGGGTCTTCCAGTGGATGCGGCCCCGCCCGTCCTCGTCGGAGGGCTCCGGCCACGCCACCACCGGCAGCTCGGGCAGCCCGAGCCGAGGTGCGACGCACTCGTTGGCCTCCGCCATCCAGGTCGTGGCCCACACCAGCTCGCACGGCAGGGCCGCGAGCCGCGGTCCGAGCGTGGGATCGACCCGTGCGAGCAGGGGATTGGCGTCGTCGCCCTGCGGGTACGGGCCCGCCCCGAACGGGATGAGTGGTCCGTCGACATCGAGGTAGAGCAGCGGGCGGGCCGCGAGACCGGTCATGACACCACGGTAGGCCTCCTGAGCACGGCGAACACCTGGTCGTCGGGTGGATTAGCGTCACAGGGGTGACGGACTATGTGGGTGTGATCGAACGGTTGTGGCGGTACCCGATCAAGTCGACCGGCGGCGAACGGCTGCGCAGCGCGGAGGTGGACCACCGGGGACTGGTGGGCGACCGGCTGTACGCGGTGCGGGACGCGGCAGGCAAGTTCGGATCGGGCAAGAGCACGCGGCGCTTCCGGCGGATGGACGGTCTGCTGAACCTGAGCTCCCGCTGTCCGCGCGGCGACGCCGCCCGCGAGGAGCCGGGCCCGCCCGAGTTGATCGACCCTCAGGGACGCGCGGTGGCCGACCCCACGGCGTACCTCCGTGCCTACCTCGGCCGCGACGACGTCGAGCTGGCCCGCGAAGGCGAGATCTCGCACTTCGACCAACTGCCGCTCAGCGTCCTCACCACCGCCACCCTCGACTGGATACGCCGCGAGGTGCCGGACGTGCCGACGGACGAACGCCGGTTCCGGCCGAACATCCTCCTGCGCACACCGCCCGGTACCCCGCCCTTCGTCGAGGACGAGTGGATCGGGCGCGAGGCCCGGGTGGGGGACACCCTTCGCATCGGGTTCCTGCGCTCCAGCGAGCGCTGCGTGATGACCAACCAGGCCCAGCAGGAGCTTCCGCACTCGCCGTTGATCCTGAAGGCCATCGCCGCGGCGCACGACAACCGGCTCGACGTGCTCGCCGAGGTCATCACACCGGGAACGGTCCGGGTGGGGGAGCGCGTCGTCCTCGCGCAGCCGGCGCGATGACTTGACCGCGATGTGGAACCCCGACCGGTCCGATCGCCTCTTGATGGCCAAGGGGGATGGACATGACAGTGACAGCGGGGTCCGTGACGGGGCGAGTGGTGGTGGCGGGGCTCCTGTGCGCCGTCCTGGCGGGGTGCGGCACCACGAGGGCGGGGCAGGCCGCGGCGCCCGCCCCCGTACCGACCCTCGCACCGGCCGAGTGCGACCTCGACCTGACCACGGACGAGGACCCGGGCGGGTACGCCGGCCCGCCCACGGACCAGGACACGGGTGCCCCTGCGGGTCCTCCCACGGACGAGCAGACGGGCGGTTACGCCGGTCCGCCCACCGATCAGGAGACCGGAGGGTACGCGGGACCCCCGACCGATCAGGAGACGGGCGCCTACGTCGGCCCGCCCACGGACGGCGACATGGCCAACGGCGGCGGCCCCTGCGGCACGGCCGACTGGTTCGACATGACCCGGGACTTCAACGCCTACTACGCCAAGCACCGCACGGAGTTCGACGACGACATGGTCGTCAAGGAGACCCGCGTCCGGAAGGTCCGCACGGTCGGCGAGGCCAGGATCACCTTCACCACCCGATCCGTGGGCAAGGGAGCCGCGGAGGACGCCCGCCGGATCGCCGAGGTGTTCACCGCATGGCGCCGCGAGGTCTACGGGGACAAGGGCACCGTGGTCCTGCGCACCCCCGAACACACCGTCATCACCCAGAACTGGTGACCCCGGGCCACTGCGAGTCCCACAGCGCGCAGTGGTGTTCGGCCCGCGCGTCCACGGCGCGGATCCCGTCCGCCCCCGGCGCCAGGGACAGCACCGGGCCCGCCGACCGGAAACCCGGCCAGTCCGGGGCCCCCGGCGCCCGCGGCACACCGGTGCGGGCGAATTCCGTCCAGTAGCCCGTCATCCGGTCCGCGAGCTCCCGCTGCGGCCCGGACAGCGGCGCCATCGTGAACAGGTAGGGCAGTTCGAAGCCGTGGGCCGCCCCGTACGGCAGCCCCGCGGCCTCCGGCAGGCCGGTGAAGTTGGGCGCGCCACGGTCGCTGAACCGGTAGCCGTACGTCGGCACGCGCCGGGCGAGCGCCTCGCCGTCCCGCAGCGTCGGGCAGATGAACGACGCGTCGCTCAGCACGGTGGCCCAGGCCACCGCCGGGGTCGGGTGGGCCGACACCGGGTAGGCGGCTTCCACGGCGCGGGCGGCCGGGGCGCCGAAGGACAGCTCCAGCCGGGCCCGGTAGGCGCTCGCGTCGCCGATGGGATACGCCGCCAGGGTCTGCGCGAGGAAGAGGCGCATCTCGTCCCGGGTGGTGCCCTGCATCACCGGCACCCGGTGGAACCGCCCGGCCTCCAGCGCCCGCCGGGGCTCCATGGGCAGCGCGCTGTTGCCGTACGAGACCAGGGAGAAGCCCTGCATCAGCTCCGGGGTCGCGAGCGTGCGGGCGTCCAGCCGGCGCAGGCAGTCCATCACCCCGGTGGGCCGGTCGCAGCCGAGCCGGGCCGCGGCCAGGGCGCCGTCCGCGACCGTGCGCCGCTCGGGCACGAAGGGCTCGTACGTGCCGAGGCCGGGCAGCAGCGACCGCGGTGGCATCGTGGTCGAGCACGATCCGCTCTGCACGATCGCCTTGTGGAAGAGCCCTGCCGACGCCGGGGAAGTGAGGTGCGCGCAGACGCTGAGGGCCCCCGCGGATTCACCGAAAAGGGTGACGTTGCGCGGGTCCGCGCCGAAGCGTCCCGCGTTCGCCCGCACCCAGCGCAGGGCCGCCCGCTGGTCCGCCAGTGCGAACCCGGGGGCCCCGCCGAGCTCCTGATGGCCGAACAGGCCGAAGACGCCCAGCCGGTAGTTGACGGTCACGACGACGGCGCCACCCTCGACGGCCAGCCGCTCGGGCCGGTAGTGATCGCCCGCACCGCTGAAGAAGCCGCCCCCGTGGAACCAGACCATGACGGGCCGGAGCCGGCCCCGGGCCGCGGGGCCCGTCGGAGCCGTGACGTTGAGGTACAGGCAGTCCTCGGAGCCGACCGGCCCGCCGGGTTCGAGCACGGGCAGCTGCACACAGCGGGAACCGACGGCTCCGGCATCGCGTACGCCCTCCCAGCGGGGCACCGGCTCCGGAAGCCGCCAGCGCAGCGCGCCGGTCGGGGGAGCGGCGAAGGGGATGCCCTCGAAGGTGCGGTACGCGCCGTGCGAGCGCCCGCGTACCGGCCCCCGGTCGGTGTCCACGACGGGCCGCTCGGGACCGGCCGCGGCGCCCGTCAGGAGCATCACGACGGGCAGCAGGAGCGCGACGCACCAACGGCGGACCTTGCGAATGTCGGGCACGGACGACGCCCTTTCCCTTGGGGCGCGGGGGGCGATCCCCGTTTGCCCGCCCCGAATGGCGCAGTGAGCAGAACTGACAGTCAATGTAACAAAGCGTGCGCTTCCCATGACGCACGATGACCGGCGCGCGATGCGTAGACCCGCGCGTCGGCGAACGGAGCTTTCCATGAATGACCCCATCACTCTCGCGGCGACGCAACACGAAGACCGCCACGGGACCCCCGACACCACCGCCCCGGACACGACCGACGCACCCGACGCCCCCGATGCCGACGCCGCCGACGTGCCGGGCGCACAGCCCATGCGGACCCTGCTGGAGACGGCGGCCACCTGCCGTCCCGTCGAAGAGGTGACCGCACTGGTGAGCCTCCTCAAGGAGGGCGGCCACCTGCCCGACGCCGGACACGAGGCGCTGCGCACGGCCGCCGTGACCCGGCCCGTGCACGACGTACGCCGGATGGTCGCCCTTCTGGGCGAGCACCCGCACGAGGTGGTCGAGGCGGACATCACGCTGCGCGCCGCCGCCGTCGGACGGTCCATCGAGGACGTGGCCCTGCTGGTGACCATCCTCGGGAAGGACGAGCCGGGCGGGTCGGGCGCGCCGGGAAGGTCGGGCGAGCAGGGCAGGTCGGGCGAGCAGGGCACCCCGGAGCGGCGACACCCCGCCAGGTCCGCGGAGCCCGCAGAGCCCGTGGAGCCCGCAGAGCCCGCGGAGCCCGTGCAGCCGGTCGGGGCCGTCGAGTCGGCCGAGCCGTACGAAGAGCCGTACGAGCAGCCGTACTCGGTGCTGTACGAGAAGCCGCCGGGCCGCACCGCTCCCGTCGAGGAGGCGGCCGGCTCCCCGGTGCTGCGGCGCGTCCTGCGCTGGCCCGTGGTGATCGCCCTGCTGGTCAGCGGCGCCCTGCACCTGCCGAGCGACCTGTCGGCCCTGCCGGCCGCGACCCCGGTGGACCTGCTGCCCCTCCTCGTCACCGTGCTCTGCCTGGGAGCCGGTGCGCTGCTGGCGCTCCGCGACACCACGGCGGTGTGGCGGGCCGGTGCGGTCACGGCCCTCGGCGTCGTGGCGCTGCACATACTGGGCGGCTCGGCGGGCTTCGACCCGCTGGACGGTGCGGTGGGCGGCTCCGTGGCCTGGGCGGGGGTCGCCGTCGTCCTCTGCGCGGCGGCCGGCGCGGTCCTGTCCGGCCTGGCCCTGAGGAACCGCCAGGAGAGTTAGTGCTGTGACCGGAAAGGTTCACCGGGTCGCGGCCCCCGGCACGGCACCTCGCCGCGTTGTCGGACCGCGCCGGTACGTCCAGTACGAGTCGCGGTCCTCCGCCTTGCGATGCACCGCACCGGACGCCGCGACCCGGCAAACCTTTCCGGCCACAGCACTAGGCGGCCGGCCAGTCGGCCGACCGGCTTCGAGTCGAGCGGCACCCCGCGCCCTGCGCGCGGGGTGCCGTTTCACGCGAGCAGGTTCACCGCCCGCGTGAACACCCGCGGGAGCCGGGCGGCCAGCGGGACGATCCGCGGAGCGAGCCGCGGCTGGTGGCGGGCCCAGAGCAGGGAGCCGGTGAGGGCGCGGTAGCTGCGCGACAGGTCCCGCCAGGCCTGCTCGTACGCCTGCGGCCGCCCCGCCCGCACGCAGCGCACCAGCTCGCCCGCCGCCGTCACGGCCAGGGTGAGCCCCTCCCCGGTCAGCGCGTCCACGTACCCCGCCGCGTCCCCCACGAACAGCACGCGCCCCGCCACCCGTACGCGAGCCCCTTGACGCAGCGGTCCGGCACCCCGCACCGGCGTGTCGGCGCGTCCGGCCAGTCGCTCCGCCAGCAGCGGGAAACGGGCGAGCTGTACGTCGAACGGGGCCTGTCGGGTGGTCAGGACGGCCACGCCGATCCGGTCGGGCCCCAGCGGGGTCACATAGGCCTCGCAATGCGCCGACCAGTGCACCTCGACGAGGTCGCTCCACGGCGGGGCGGCGTAGTGGCGGCGCAGCCCGTAGCGCGCCGGCCGGCCGGGCGGGGGCGGCGCCGACAGGCCGAGCCCGCGCCGGACGGGGGAGTGCAGGCCGTCGGCCGCGACGAGGTAGCGGGCGGTGAGTCCTGCCGCGCTGACGTGGTGGGCCTCCTGGCGGACCTGGTCGACGCGTTGGCGGAGCACCCGTACGCCGAGTTGCGCGGCCCGTTCGGCCAGCGCGGCCTGGAGCACCGTCCGCCGGGCGCCGAGGCCGGGGCCGGCGCGGAAGCGTCCCTCCGCGTGCCGGCCGCTCACGGCGTCGACGTAGCGGATGCCGTGGAAGGGCTGCCCGGTCACGGGCACGCCCAGTTCGAGGAGGCGGCGTACGGCACCCGGCATCAGGCCCTCCCCGCAGGCCTTGTCGATGGGGGTGGTCCGCGGCTCGACGACCACGACCTCCAGTCCGGCGAGTGCGCCGTGGATGGCGGTGGCCAGCCCGGCCGGACCGCCGCCCGCGATCAGCAGGTCGATCACGAGGTGGCACTCGCCGACGGCACGGAGGCGGGAGCGCGCAGCCTGCCCGCGTCCGTCAGGGCGGCGTCCTCGCAGCCGATGCGCACGCGCAGCAACACCAGGTTGAGGACGGTGAAGCCGAGTGCGGTCAGCCAGGCCGTGTGCACCAGCGGCAGCGCGATGCCTTCCGCGACCACCGCCACGTAGTTGGGGTGGCGCAGCAGCCGGTACGGTCCCGCCTCCACCAGCGGCAGCCCGGGAACGACGAGCACCCGGGTGTTCCAGCGCTGCCCGAGGGTGGCGACGCACCACCAGCGAAGGCCCTGGGCGGCCACGGCGACGCCGAGGGCGGACCAGCCGAGCCCGGGGAGGAACGGCCGGTCGGCGGCCCAGGGTTCCACCACGCAGCCCACGAGCAGCGCCGTGTGCAGGGCGACCATGGCCGGGTAGTGGCCGCGGCCGTACTCGCGGGCGCCCCGCGCCATGCTCCAGGCGGTGTGGCGACGGGCCGTGATCAGCTCGGCGAGCCGTTCGGCGACGACGAGGCCGATGAGCAGCAGGTACAGGTCCAGGGAGGTCATCGAGGTCACGGAGTTCATGGGATTCACGGGATTCATGGGGTCACCAGCGCAGGAGGACGAGTTCGGAGGCGAAGCCGGGGCCGAAGCCGAGCATCAGCCCGACCGATCCCGGCGGCGGTGGTCCGGCGGTCTGGATGCCGTCCAGGATGTGCAGGACCGAGGCGGAGGAGAGGTTTCCCACGGCCGCCAGCGAACGCCGGCTCGCCGCGAAGGCCGAATCCGGCAGCGCCAGCGCGTCCGAGAGCGCGTCGAGGATCTTCGGGCCGCCCGGGTGGCAGATCCACGCGTCGACGTCCGACGGCTTGAGGTCGTGCGCGGCGAGGAAGGTCTCGACTTCCTCGGCCACGTGCAGCCGGACCAGTTCCGGGAGTTCGCGGCCGAGCAGCATGCGCATGCCCCAGTGGCCGATGTCCCAGCCGAGGAGGTGCTCGGTGCCCGGGTAGAGACGGCTGCGGGCCGCCACCACCTCGGGTCCGGCGCCCGCGGCGTACAGGGGGTGGTCGCGGCCCACGGCCAGCAGGGCGGCCGCGCCGTCGCCGAAGAGGGCTCCGGCCACCAGGTTCGCCATCGAGGTGTCCGTGGACTGGAGGGTGAGCGAGCAGAGCTCGGTCGACAACAGGAGGGCCGCGTGGCCGGAGCGGCCCGTCAGGTGTTCGTGGAGGTGCCCGAGCCCAGCGGCTCCGGCAGCGCAGCCGAGGCCGAAGAGCGGCACCCGTCGCACGTCGGGGCGCAGCCCGGCGCGGGTGGCGAGGTGGGCCTCCAGGGACGGGACCGCGAGGCCGGTCACCGTGGTCGACATGACCAGATCGATCTGGGGCGCCGCCAGGCCGGCGTCGGTGAGGGCCAGTTCGAGGGCCCGGGCGCCGAGCTCCAGGGCCGTTTCCAGGAAGAGGGCGTTCGTCGTGCCGAAGTCGTTCGCCGGCCCGTACCGGTCCAGTGGGAGCGCGAGGTGGCGGCTCTCCACGCGCACCGAGGCATGGACCCGCCGCAACAGGGCGGTGTCGGGGCCGGGCGGCAGGAAGCGGGCCAGCGCCTCCGTGATCTCGGACTGGGGATGGCGGTGGGGCGGGAACACGCTGCGCACTGCCAGAACACGTGTCATTGATGCACCATAGAAAAGAACTGACACATCGCCATGAATCAGGTGAACCGGGCGCGGCGCCGCATAGCGTGTCGCCGTGCCCGCGCGAATCACGCAGAACGCCCCGATCCACGAGACCGCCGTGCCGGGAAGCACGCTGACCGGGCTGCTGGCGGCGTGTCACCCGCTGCCCGCGGCGGCCGTGACCCTCTTCACCGCCGCGCTGGCGGCCGCCGCGGGGCGTGACCTGCCGGGAGCGGCCGTCACCGTGGCCGCGGTGGCCGCCGGGCAGCTGTCGGTGGGCTGGTCCAACGACCGGGCCGACCTGCGGCGCGACCGGGCCACGGGCCGACGCGACAAACCCCTGGTGACCGGTGCGGTCCCACCCGCCGCCGTCACCCGGGCGGCGGCCCTGGCGCTGCTGCTCTGCGTCCCGCTGTCGCTGGCCTGCGGGCTGCTCGCCGGCGCGGTGCACCTCGTCGGAGTGGCGGCCGCCTGGGCGTACAACCTTCGGCTGAAGGGCACGGCCGCCTCCTGGTTCCCGTACGCCCTCGCCTTCGGCCTGCTGCCCGCCTTCGTCACCCTCGGCCTGCCCGGGGCGCCCTGGCCGCCGCCGTGGCTCACGGCCGCCGCGGTCCTGCTCGGCGCGGGCGCGCACTTCGCCAATGTCCTGCCCGACATCGACGACGACCTCGCGACCGGGGTGGCGGGGCTGCCGCAGCGGCTCGGCGTACGGGTCTCGGCCGCGCTGGCCGGGCTGCTGGTCCTCGGCTCGACCGCCGCCCTGGTCCTGGGGCCGCCGGGGCCGGTGACCGCGTACGGCTGGGGGCTGCTGGCCGCGACGGGCGCGGCGCTGCTGCTCGCGGGCCGGCGCCCGGCCGGAAGGCTCCCGTTCCTGGCCACGATGGCGGTGGCCGCGGCCGACGTGGTGCTGCTGGTCGTCGGGCTCGGCGGGCTCGTCCGGTGAGGCGGTCTGGACGGCGGGGCGGCGCCAACCGGAGTTCCTACTGGTGCAGTTCGAGAGAAATGTACGAGGACAGGGCGCGCAGGAAGTCGGGTGCGTCGAAGACCGCGCCGGCGGAGGCGACACCGACCGTCCTGGTCCGTCCGGTGAGGACGCGCTGGACCGCTTCCACGGCGAGCGGCGCACTGACGGCGTAGATGTCCTGTCCGCGCGCCACGGCGCGCCGCTGCTCGCCGCCGGAGCGCACGACCACGTCGACGAGGAAGGTCTGCCCGGACCGCCCGTGCTCGTCGACCGCGGTCGGCGCGGGCGTGTCCGCGGCCGCCAGGTCGCCGGCCGCCTCCGCCGTCATGTAGGTGACCACCTCGGGGATGGCCAGGTGGCTGGGGACGGTGACGATGTCGGCCATGCTGAACTCCCCGATCACGGCCCGGGTCCCCATCGGGTCGGGGAAGGGCCACTTCAGGGTCGGCGCGGCGTCATCGCGGTACTCCAGCCGCCCCTGGCTGTAGCGGACGCGCTGCCCGTCCCTGCGCTGCCGGGAGACCGTGCCCGCGTCGCGGGTTCCGGCCGTGGGGTGCCAGCTGTTCAGCCCGTACGCGACATGCGCCTCGTCGGCCGCCGTCCAGTCGCCCATCGCCGCGGTGACCAGCAGGTCGCCGAGGCCGCCGAAGAAGGCCATCGCGGGGATCACCACGGTGTCCGCGGCCCGGGCGCGCTCCGCGAACTGCGTGAGCGTGTCGAGATTGGCCTCGATCTCGGCCGCCACGTCCACGTACGGGATCCCGGCGCGCAGGGCCGCCTCGATCACCGGGGCGGCGGTCGTGGCGAAGGGCCCCGCGCAGTTGATCACGGCGGCGGCGCCGGCCAGCGCGCGGTCGAGCGAGGCCGGGTCGTCGACCGTGGCCTGCCGGGCGTCGAGCCCGGGGTGGGAGGCCGCGAGCGCCTCCAGCTTGTCCGCGTCGCGGCCGGACAGGATCGGGACGAACCCGCGACCGAGCAGCTCCGCCACCACGAAGCGCCCGGTGTGCCCGTACGCGCCGAATACCGCCACCGTCTGACCCGTTGCCATCACGTTCTCCCGCCGTCCTCGAATGTTGAACTATGTACATCCTGGCGGCCCCCGTCGATCGGCGCGAGTGTCCGGAACGACATGGCCCGTACAATTTCGGACATGAGCACTCTCGCGCTGGCCGTCACCGACGGGATGCTGCACTTCGAACTGTCTTTGGCGTACGAGGTCTTCGGCGCCGACCTGTCCGGGGTGGCCGACCCCTGGTACGAGGTCGCCGTCTGCGGGCCGGGCCCCGTGCGGCTCGGCCGGTTCCGGCTGGAGCCCGATTCCGGGCTCGACCGACTCCCGTACGCCGACACGGTGATCGTCCCCGGGTGGGCCGATGTCGACGTGGACCCGCCGGCCGACCTGGTCGACGCGGTGCGCGCGGCCCACGAGGCGGGCGCGCGGGTGGCCTCCCTGTGCACGGGCGCCTTCGTGCTGGCCGCCGCCGGGCTGCTGGACGGCCGCCGCGCGACCACGCACTGGGCGCACACCGAGGCCCTGGCCGCCCGCCACCCCCGGGTGGAGGTGGATCCGGACGTGCTCTACGTGGACGACGGCAGCGTGCTCACCTCCGCCGGCAAGGCCGCCGCGATGGACCTGTGCCTGCACCTGGTGCGCCTGGACCACGGCTCGGCGATCGCCAACAGGCTCGCCCGCCGCCTGGTCGTACCCCCGCACCGGGCCGGCGGCCAGGCGCAGTTCGTCACCGCCCCGGTGCCCGCCCAGGACGACCACCCGCTCGGCGAGCTGTTCCCCTGGGTCATCGAACGCCTCGACCAGGCGCTGACCGTGGAAGACCTGGCCCGCCGGGCGAACATGAGCTCGCGCCACCTGGGCCGCCACTTCAGGTCGGTGACCGGCACCACCCCGCTGCAATGGCTGCTGACCCAACGGATCCGGCGCGCCCAGGAGTTGCTGGAGGCCACCGGCGACAGCGTCGAAGCCATCGCGGCGGCGACCGGCATGGGCACCGCCACGACGCTGCGCCGGCACTTCAACCGCACCATCGGCGTGCCCCCGGACGCCTACCGCCGTACCTTCCGCAGCTCGCGATCCAACCCCCGATGACCCTGCCCGGGCCGCGGCGCGAGCGGCACCCTGGTGCCGGAGACCGTGCCTCCCGTACAACGAACCATGGCGAATTGCCCAGAGCCCGACGACCTGTCACCACCGGACGGCTGGAGTGCCCCTGAGCGCCTCCTGTGGTCCGCCTTCCGTGACGGCGGCACGGTGGATCTGCGCACGGGCGTGGCCGCCGACGACGATCCCGCCACCGCGGCGGCGTGGGGCCCCGAGCGACGGATCAGAGCCCACGCGATCTCCGTACTGCTCCTCCACGGCCCACCCGCGCGCCCCGGGAAGGTGCGCGCGCTCCACGTCACGGGCGCACGCGTGACGGGTGAACTCGACTTGACCGCGGCGACCATCGACTGCGAGATCGACTTCGACGCCTGTTCCTTCTCCGACCCCCTCGGCCTTCAGCACGCCACGACCCTCGCCGTCTACCTGCACGGATGCCACCTGCCCGAGCTCAACGCGGAAGCCCTGCGCTGCCCGGGCCTCGACATGCGCGACGCCGTGGTGGAGGGAAACATCTGGATCCAGGGGAGCGACATCACGATCGACCTCAACCTCGACCGGGTCACGGTCGGTGGCTGGATCAACGGGAACCTCCTCACGATCGGGTCATGGTTTAACGGCCGCTTCGGCCTGTCGGTGGGCAAGTGGCTCTCCCTGTCCGGCGCCCGGATCAACGGCGTCGACCTGCGACGGGCCGACATCGGTCATGCCGGAGTCACCGAAGAGGCCCTCGTCGCCCAATTGCTGACATGCGGCACGCTCTGGGCCTCGGGCATCCGGGCGGCGCACGGCGTCATCCTCAGCGGCGCCCAGGTCGGCGGTGAAGCCGACCTGTCGAAAGCCGTCGTGCACGGGGCCCCCTCGGACGAGCCGGCGATCCGGCTCGACGAGATCCGGGCCAGGCGCCTGGACATCGACACCGCGAGGGCGGACACGCCGTCGATATCACTGCGGGGGGCGACCATCGGCACGATGGCCGACCGCCCGCGAGGAGGTCCGCTGCTGGATCTCGACGCACTCGCCTACGAGCGGCTCTCTCCGCTCCCGCCCCGCTCGACCGGCGTGCGGCTCGCCTGGCTCCGGGAGAGCCTCGGCGCCCGGTACCTTCCCCAGCCCTACGAGCAACTGGCAGCGTCCTATCGGGCCCTCGGCCACGACGGCGAAGCCCGCAGGACCCTGCGCGCCAAACACCGTCACCACCGTTCGACCCTGCCGTGGGCGACCAAGATCTGGGACTGGTTGCAGGACGCCGTCGCAGGCTATGGCTACCGCCCCGGCCTCGCCGGCGCGTGGCTCGTGGGCCTCACCCTCCTCGGCACCCTGGTCTTCGGCATCGGCGAGCCACATCGCTCCGAGCCGGGCCGCGGCCCGGCCTTCAACGCCACCGTCTACACGCTCGACCTCTTGCTGCCCGTCATCGACTTCGGCCAGGAGAAGGCCTTCGTCCCGGCGGGCGGACAGCAATGGTTCGCCTATTTCCTCGTGGCCTCGGGATGGATCCTCGCCACCACACTCGTCGCGGGCCTGACCCGCGTACTGGGGCGCTCCTGAGACCTGGTGCTGTGACCGCACTAGGGCGCGTATCGAGTCGTGATCAATTTGCGGGATGTGCCTTCGTGGCACGGTCCGGTCCGATAGACGGTCTTACGTGACGCGAGTGCAACTGACCGATCCGGATTGGGAGTTCATCGAGCCGTACCTGCCGATCGGCGAGTACGGCCCGTACCCCGAGCGACTGCGGCAGCAGTTCGAGGGCGTGCTCTGGCGGTTCAAGACGGGCGGGCAGTGGCGGGAGATGCCGACGGAGTTCGGCGCCTGGTCGACCGTCCGCAACCGCTTTCGGCAGTGGCGTGACGCCGGCGTCTTCGAGGCCCTGCTGGAGGGCCTGATCACGGAAGCCGCGAAGCGGGGTGAGGTGGACCTGTCCCTGGTCGGCATCGACTCCACCACCGCCCGAGCCCACCACGACGCGGCCGGGATGCACCTCGACGAGGACGTCGTCACCGCCCTGGAGAAAGCCGCGGCCGAGGAGGAGAAGGCCAGGTCAAAGGAGGCGGCCTCGAAGAGCAAAACGGGCAAGAGACCGAAAGTGATCCCGCGCTGGAAGAACGACGACGCATCCGGCGTCGGCGGAAACTCCGGCTGAAGGCCGCCCTCCTCGGACGTTCCAGAGGCGGGCAGACCAGCAAGGTCCACCTCGCCGCCGACCGCAAGTGCCGCCCGCTGGCGTTCATCCTGACCACAGGCCAGGCAGCGGGCAGCCCGCAGTTCATCCCCGTCCTGAAGAAGGTACGGGTACGCGGGCCCGTCGGCCGACCCCGCATCCGGCCGGACGCGGTCGCCGGGGACAAGGCGTACTCGTCCTGCGGAAACCGCGCCCACCTGCGCAAACGCCGTATCAAGGCGGTCATCCCGGAGAAGAAGGACCAAGCCGCCAACCGGAAGAAGAAGGGCTCCAGAGGTGGCCGACCCGTCAGCCACGACGCCGATCTCTACAAGGAGCGGAACACCGTCGGTGACGCGCTGAGGTGCCGGACGCCAAGGGCGGGCAGGAGTTGAGTCAACGGTCAGCCAGCCGTGGACGCGAGGCCTCACCCGTGGATTCCGCGTCGGTGTCGTCGGTGCCGACCGGGCCGCGGGGAAGCATCCGGTCCAGCCACTTCGGCAGCCACCAGTTGGTCCGGCCGAGGAGTGTCATGGTCGCCGGTACCAGCACCATGCGTACGACCGTGGCGTCGATGAAGATCGCGGTGGCCAGGCCGAGCCCGAACATTTTGGTGGAGGGGTCCTCGGCGACGGCGAAGGACAGGAAGACCGCCACCATGATGAGGGCGGCCGAGGTGATGATCCGGGCGGTGCGCGAGACGCCCTCAACGATCGCCGTGCCGTTGTCGCCGGTGCGCAGGTACTCCTCGCGTACGCGGGAGAGGAGGAAGACCTCGTAGTCCATCGACAGGCCGAACAGGATGGCGAAGAGGAACATCGGGATGAACGACACGATCGGAACCGTCGCTTCCAGCCCGATGAGTGCGCCTCCCCAGCCCCACTGGAAGACCGCGACCATGATGCCGTAGGCCGCGCCGATGCTCAGCAGATTCAGCAGTACCGCCTTGAGCGGTACGAGTATCGAGCGGAAGACCAGCATCAGCAGCAGGAACGACATCGCCAGCACGGCGGCGACGAACACCGGCAGGCGTTGGCTGGTGCGTTGGCCCACATCGGACAGGCTCGCGGCGGCGCCGCCGACGTGGGCCCTGGCCGGGCCGTGCCCGATCGCCGTGGGCAGCACGTCGGTGCGCAGCCGGGCGATGGTGTCGGCCGTGGCCTTGTCCTGAGGGCTGGTGGTCGGGAACACCACGAGGGTCGCGATGCCGGTGGCCCGATCGATGTGCGTCGGCGCGACGGATGCGATGCCCGGATCCGCCGCGACCGTTGCGACGAGTCGGTCCAGCACTCCCGGATCACCGGTGGGGTCCGCGGCGATGACGAGGGGACCGTTGGTGCCCGGGCCGAACCCCTCGGCGACGAGGTCGTAGGCCCGGCGCTCGGTACGGCTGTGGGGCAGTGAGCCGTCGTCGGGCAGGCCGACGCGCAGGCCGAGCACGGGCAGCGTCGCGGTCAGCAGCAGCCCCGCCGCGCCGACCGCGTACAGCACCGGGTGCCGGCTGACGTGCCCGATCCAGCGCCGCCAACCGGCGGCGGGAGCGGCGCCCGCCACCGTGTCCCGCCGCCGTGCGAGTCGGCCCAGCTTCCCGGTCTGCAGAGCCCGGCCGATCCGGCCGGCCCGGGCCAGGCGCGGGCCCGCCGCGCCGAGGAAGGCCGGCAGCAGCGTCACCGACGCGAGCACCATCGTCAGGACGACGATCGAGACGGCAACCCCGCCCACCGTCATGAACGGCACGTTCGCGACCGCCAGGCCGAGGATCGACACGACGACGGTGCCGCCGGCGAAGACCACCGGCCGCCCCGCCGTTGCCACCGCTCGTCCGGCCGCCGCCTGCGGATCGAGCCCGCACGCGAGGTACTCCCGGTGCCTGGCGAGCACGAACAGCGCGTAGTCGATGCCCACTCCGAGCCCGACCATGCTGCCCAGGACGGGGGCGAAGGTCGGGACGTCCGTCACCCCCGCCAGTACCGTCATCGTGGCAACTCCGATGGTCAGCCCGAAGACCGCCATGCCGATCGGCAGCGCGGCGGCGACGAGCGAACCGAACGCCAAGAACAGGATCGCGGCCGCGGCGAGGAGGCCGATCAGCTCGCTTGCGCCGCCGTCGGGGTCGGAGAAGGCGTAGAAGAGGTTCCCGCCCATCTCGATGCGCAGCGGCAGCTCGGCGCGCAGCCGGTCGCCGAGATCGACGAGGGCGTCGAGGTCTTCGGCCGACAGCCGGCTCTGGTCGGGGTACTGCACCCGGACGACCGCGATCCGCCCGTCGGCCGAAACGAGGCCGCCGCGCACGGCGGTGTCCCCGCCCGCGTCGAGCGCCCCCGCCGGGTCGCTCGTGCCGAGCACGTGCGGCAGCCGCTTCACCTCGGTCTGCAGCCGCGTGAGAGCGGTGCGCGCGCCGTCGTCGTCGAAGAACGTCGCAGCGCCGTCGAGGGGGGTGACGACCACTTGGGCGGTCATCCCCTCCTGGCCGGTGCCGGCCCGCTCGATCAGTTCCGCGGCCCGCTGGGAGTCCAGTCCCGGAGCGGTCATCGAATCCGCATTCCGCCCGCCGAAGGCGACGGCGGCGAGGACGGCGAGCGTGGCGGCGATCAGCCATGCCGCGATCACCCGCCAGGGATGGCGGGCGGCGCTTGCGCCCAGGCGCAACAGGGCTTTCGAGAGCATCGGGTCCTCCAACCACCTCGTCGGCCGTCCTTGTACGGCCGCCGATACCGAGGCTCGTCGCCACGGCGCTCCGCGGCATCGGCCCGCGGGCCGCGGATCCGTCGGCCCCGGGGCGGAGTGACGACCCGTCCTTTCGGCCGATGCGCGGCACGCCGCGGTCCCTAGGCTGGGAACCGTGCTCCGAGACGACCTGCGAACCCTGTGGACCGAACCCCGGCCGCCCGACGCGCCCGCCCGGGTGCGGCGGGACTGGGCGCTGCTCGCCGCGGGCCTTGCCGGTGTGGCGCTGGAGGCCACCCTGCGCGAGAACGTCGTGTGGCGGCCGGTGGCGGTGGTGTTCGCCGTATGGCTGTGCCTGCTGCCCCTGTGGCGCCGGACCCGCCCGCTGGCGATGGTGACGCTGGCGTTCGGCTCGGTGATCCTGCTTCCGGTGGCCTCGCTCGTCGCCGCACCGCGCGAGCCCGTCGGCCTGTACACCGGCGCGGTCGTGCTCGTGCTGGTGTACGCGCTGCCCCGGTGGGGATCGGGACGCGAGATCGTGCTGGGCGGCGCGGTGATCCTCGCGGCCGGCGCGCTGTGTGTCGTCACGGACGAGACCCCGGTCGTCGAAAAGGTCGTGGGCATCGTCTTCCTGCTGCTGCCCGGCGTGGTCGGGGCTGCCGTGCGGTTCCGGGTGACCGCTCGCGAGCGGCAGTTGGAGCAGGTGCGCTCCCGCGAGCGCGAGCAGCTCGCCCGGGAACTGCACGACACGGTGGCCCACCACGTGTCGGCCATGGTGATCATCGCCCAGGCGGGCCGGGTGCTCGCGGGCACCGACCCGTCCGCCGCGGTCGAGGCGCTGGAGGGGGTCGAGGAGGAAGGGGCGCGCACGCTGGAGGAAATGCGCGCCATGGTCGCCGCGCTGCGCGACCGCGGGGTCGGCGCCGAGCTGGCGCCCCCTGCCGGAGTCGCGGATCTGGAGCGCCTGGTGCGCACCCCGGGTGGTCGCCTCAGGGTCGACCTGGGGCTCGACGGCGAACTGGACGCGCTGCCCCCGGCCGTGGACGCGGCCGTCTACCGGATCGTGCAGGAGTCGGTGACCAACGCGCTGCGCCATGCGGTCGACGCGACCGAGCTCGTCGTTCGGGTCGCCGCGGAACGGCACACGGTACGGGTGAGCGTGCGCGACAACGGCCGGCGCACCGGCCGGGGTCGCGACGGATACGGACTTACCGGACTGCGCGAGCGCGCGACCCTCCTCGGCGGCACACTACGAGCCGGCCCGGGTACCGACCGGGGCTGGCATGTCGAAGCCGAACTGCCGAGAGCGAGGAGCGAGAGCGGTGTCCATTCGCGTCCTCGTCGCTGACGACCAGACGATCATCCGCACCGGGTTGCGGATCATGCTGAACGCCCAGCCCGGCATCGAGGTGGTCGGCGAGGCCGCCGACGGGCGGGAAGCGGTACGTCTGGCCCGCGAACTACGCCCCGACGTCTGCCTGTTCGACATCCGCATGCCCGTACTCGACGGGCTCGAGGCCACCCGGCTGGTCGCCGGCCCGGGCGTCGCCGACCCGCTGGCCGTGGTCGTCATCACCACGTTCGACCTCGACGAGTACGTCTACGGCTCACTGCGTGCCGGCGCCCGCGGATTCCTCCTCAAGGACACGGGACCGGACCTTCTGGCGCAGGCCGTACGGTCGGCGTCCGACGGTGAGGCGCTCATCGCGCCCAGCGTCACCGTCCGTCTGCTCCAGGCATTCGCGGACCTGCCCGCCGGCCGGCCCATGGCTCAGCCGGTCTCCCCCGTCACCGCCCGCGAGGAGCAGGTGCTCCTCGCCGTCGCTCGCGGGCTGACCAACACCGAGATCGCCGATGCGCTGCACATCAGCCTCAGCACGGTGAAGACGCATCTGGCCAGCCTGATGGCCAAACTCGGCGCCCGCAACCGGGTCGAGATCGCGATGTGGGCCTACGAAACGCGCCGTATCCTCCCCGGAACCTGAGCCGGGTGCCGGGCCATGTCCCATGAGTCCCCGCCCGGACGTCAGTGCACTGGTCGGCTCACGTCGGCTCCACGTGCCTCACCCGCCCCAGAGCGTGACGTACCAGGAGGCCGGAACTGGGACGGTGAGACACCCGATACGACAAGACTCCCGACAGCTACCTCGCCAGTCTCCACCTGCACGCCTCGATGATCTGGATCAAAGACCTCACCAGGACCACCCGATGATCACGACTCGATACGCGCCCTAGGGTGCGTGCCGGGTGCGGGTCCAGGACAGGAGCTGGTCCGCCGTCCAGGTGTTGATGAGGCGCTCGGTCGGAACCTCGCATTGCACGGCTCGTTCGCAGCCGAGGATCTGCCAGTCCAGCTGGCCCGGGGCGTGTGCGTCCGTGTCGATGGCGAAGAAGGTTCCGGCCGCCACGGCGAGCCGCAGCAGCCGCCGGGGCGGGTCCAGGCGTTCGGGCCGGCTGTTGATCTCCACGGCCGTGCCGGCCTCCGCGCAGGCCGTGAAGACGGCCTCGGCGTCGAACTGCGACTCCGGCCGGGTCCGCCCGGTCACCAGCCGTCCCGTGCAGTGGCCCAGTACGTCCATCAGCGGATCGCGCACCGCCGCCAGCAGCCGCCGGGTCATCGCGGGCGCCTCCATCCGCAGCTTCGAGTGCACCGAGCCGACGACGAGGTCGAGCCGCTCCAGCAGCTCCGGCTCCTGGTCCAGCGATCCGTCGTCCAGGATGTCGCACTCGATTCCGGTGAGCAGTCGGAAGGGCGCCCAGGTCTCGTTGAGCTCGGCCACCACCCTCAGCTGCTCGCGCAGCCGCTCCGGCGAGAGACCCCGCGCGACCGTCAGCCGGGGCGAGTGATCGGTCAGCGCGGCCCATTCGTGGCCCAGTGCCGCCGCCGCCCGGCCCATCGCCTCGATCGGGCTGCCGCCGTCCGACCAGTCCGAGTGCACGTGGCAGTCCCCGCGGAGGGCCGCCCGCAGTGCGGTGGCGGCGGGCGTGGCCGGTGGCCCCTCGGGGTGCGCCGCGGCCTCGTCCTCCAGCTTCTGCAGATAGGCCGGCACCGCCCCGCCGAGGGCCTCGCGCACGACCTGGGCCGTCTTGGGGCCGATGCCCTTGACCGCCTCCAGGGAGCCCGCCCCGGCCCGTTCGGCCACCTCGCGCTCGCCCATCCGTACGAGCGCGGCCGCTGCCGTCCGGAAGGCCCGCACCCGGTACGTGGGCGCCTGCGCCCGCTCCAGCAGGAAGGCGATCCGGTCCAGCGCGGCCACCGGGTCCATCGCGCTACCTCCCGCGTCCCCGTCGTCCCCCGTCCCCGTCTCCGTCTCCGTCTCCGGACCAGTGTCCGGCGCGGGAGGCGGCTACGCCTCCTGTGCCTCCTGCGGGGCGGCGGCGTCGAGGGCGGCGGTGAGGCGGTTCAGCCGGGCCTGGAGGTCGAGGATCTCGCCCAGCTCGAAGCCGGTCGAGGCCGCGATCCGCCGGGGCACCTCCACCGCGCGGGCGCGCAGTGCGGCGCCCTCCTCGGTCAGGTGGGCGTGTACGGAGCGCTCGTCCGCCGTGCTGCGCTCGCGGCGGACCAGACCGGCCGCCTCGAGCCGCTTGAGCAGCGGGGACAGCGTCCCGGAGTCCAGCCGGAGGTGCTGCCCGATCTCCTTCACCGGCAGCTCGCCGTGCTCCCACAGCACCAGCATCACCAGGTACTGCGGGTAGGTGAGGCCCAGGTCCTTGAGGATGACGCGGTACAGGCCGCCGAAGGCACGGCTCGCGGCGTTCAGCGCGAAGCAGATCTGACCGTCCAGGCGCAGGAAGTCCTGGTCGGGGTGGGTGGCGGTGGGCTGCTCGGTCATGTCGCCCAGTGTACCCGGGGAGGACTTGTGAGGCATTGAATTGTGCACAACTGAATTGCGTGCTCTACTGGTGGAGCGCGGCCGACCACCGGCCGCCACCACGGTTCATTTCTGCGAGAGGAACTCTCATGGACGCGCTCTACACCGCTGTCGCCACCGCCAACGGCCGCGAGGGCCGCACCGTCAGCTCCGACGGCCAGATCGACCTCGCCCTGGCCATGCCCCCGGCGCTCGGCGGCAACGGGCAGGGCACCAACCCGGAGCAGCTCTTCGCGGCCGGCTACGCGGCCTGCTTCGCCAGCGCGCTCGGCCTGGTCGGCCGCCAGGCCAAGGCCGACACCAGCGAGGTCTCCGTCACCGCGGAGGTCTCCATCGGCAAGGACGGCGCCGGCTTCGGCCTGGGCGTCACCCTGCGCGTCGAGCTCCCCGAGTCCCTGGCGGGCGAGACGGGCGCCCTGCTCGTGAAGCAGGCGCACGAGGTCTGCCCGTACTCCCGCGCCACCCGCGGCAACATCGACGTCGACCTCGTCATCGAGTAAAGATGCCGGACGCCGGGCGGGCGGCCACCATGGAGGGGCACCGATCCGTACGGGGGCCGCACGCCGGGAGGCGCCAGTGGCGCACACCTACGCAACGGACGTCCTGGTCGCCGGCGCCGGCCCGGTCGGGCTGACCGCGGCCGTGGAGCTCCGCAGGCGCGGCGTCTCCTGCCGGATCGTCGACCGGCTGCCCGCCCGGCTGCTGTTCGCGAAGGCCGTGGGCATCCAGCCGCGCACCCTGGAGCTCTGGGACCGCATGGGACTGCTCGGCCCAGCCCTGGACGCGGCCGTCCCCTTGCGCGGGCAGCTCGCCTACGTCAACGGCGTCGAGCAGCCCCGCCTCGAACTCGCCCTGCCGCCCGAGGTGCCCTACGGGTTCGCGGCGCTGCCGCAGTACGAGACCGAGCGCATCCTCGACGAGTTCCTGGGCCGCTTCGGGACCGCGGTCGAACGCGGCACCGAGCTGGTGTCGTACACCCAGGACGCCGACGGGGTGACCTGCCTGCTGCACACGCCCTCCGGCGCGGAGGAAGAGGTGCGGACCCGGTACCTGGTGGGATGCGACGGCGCGCACAGCATCGTCCGCAAGGGGCTCGGGGTCACCTTCGAGGGCGCCGCCTTCCCCGAGGAGTACATGCTCGCCGACGTGCAGGTCGACTGGGACCTGCCGCACGAGTACGGCGTGCGCTCCATGCACCGCGATGCCTCCGGCGCGATCGACGACGCTCTCGTGTGCATCCCGCTGCCCGGCCCGGGCCGGTACCGGATGTCGATGACGGTGCCGCCCGAACTCTCCGCCGCGGCGCGGGCCGAGAGCGCCCCCGACGGCGTGTCCCACGGCCTGCAGAGCGGCCGGGCCCCCGAACTCCCGGACATCCAGACCGTCCTGGACCGGCTCTCGCCGCGGCCGACCACCGCCTCCGACATCCGCTGGGCCTCGGTGTTCCGCATCAGCCACCGGATCGTGAACCAGTACGCCGACGGCCGGGTCTTCGTCGCCGGCGACGCGGCGCACATCCACCCGCCCACGGGCGCCCAGGGCATGAACACCGGTATTCAGGACGCCTGGAACCTGGCCTGGAAGCTCGCCCTGGCCGTCGAGGGCGCGGCCCACCCCGGCCTCCTCGCCAGCTACGACGCCGAGCGCAGGCCGGTCGGCGAGGAAGTGGTCGGCCGCACCGTCCGGCACGCCAAGGAGGGCATCCAGGCCGATCCGGAGGACCCGGGGACCCTGCTGCTGCGCGAGGCCCAACTGCTCGTCGGCTACCGGGGCAGCCCGATCGTCGACCCGCCCGGCGAGGGCCCCGGGCCCCGGCCCGGCGACCGGGCCCCGGACTGCGGCGGCCTCACCCGGCAGATCGCCGCCTACCCGATGCGCCTGTACGACCTCCTGCGGGACCGCGACCATCTCCTGCTGCTGTACGGCACCGGCCTCGACGAACTCGCGCTGACGGCAAGGGAGTCCTCCCGCGGCCGGGTCGAGGTCTGCGCGATCCTCCCCGCCGACGCCCCGGCCGACGCGACCGAGCTGCCGGCCTGCCGGGACACCGGCGGCGAGTTCGCCCGCCGCTACGAGGCCGAACAGCCGACGGCCTTCGTGATCCGCCCGGACGGGTACCTCGGCGCCCGCCTCTCCCCGCCGTCCCCGCAACTGCTGGCCGCCCACCTCGCCGCCGTCTTCGCCGCGAGTGCCGAGGCGGCCGGATAGCGGCCCCGCCCCGCTGAAAGCCCGTGCCGGGATCACGTTTTGGATTGCCGGACGATCCTCAATACGATCCGGCGATGATCACTAGAAAACGGCTGGCGGCAAGGGCGTGCGGCCTGCTCGCCGCCCTGGCCGTCGGGCTCTTCCCGGCGAGCGCCACCGCCGCCGACGGACCGACGGCGAAGGAACCCCCCAAGGTCGATCTGGTCCTGGACGTCAGCGGCTCCATGCGGGCCACCGACATCGACGGCCAGTCCCGGATGGCCGCGGCGAAGCAGGCCTTCAACGAGGTCATCGACGCCGTGCCCGACGAGGTACGCCTCGGCATACGGACCCTGGGGGCCACCTACCCGGGCGAGGACAGGGCGCTCGGCTGCAAGGACACCAAGCAGCTGTACCCGGTCGGGGCGCTGAACCGGACCGAGGCGAAGACCGCCGTGGCCACGCTCGCCCCCACCGGCTGGACACCGATCGGACCGGCCCTGCTCGGGGCGGCCCAGGACCTGGAGGGCGGCAACGCCACCAAGCGGATCGTCCTCATCACCGACGGCGAGGACACCTGCGCCCCGCTCGACCCGTGCGAGGTCGCGCGCGACATCGCCGCCAAGGGCATCCACCTGGTCATCGACACCCTCGGCCTGGTTCCGGACGCCAAGACCCGCGCCCAGCTGACCTGCATCGCCGAGGCCACCGGCGGCACGTACACCTCCGTACAGCACAAGGCCGAACTCTCCAGCAGAGTACGCCAGTTGGTCGACCGCGCCGCGGACCCCGTCGTCAACCCGGTCGCGACCGAGGGCGCCAAGCGCTGCGAGGGCGCCCCGCTGCTGAAGCCCGGCCTCTACAGCGACCGCGAGACCTTCGGCGAACACCGCTGGTACCGGGTGGACGTCCGCCCGGGCCAGGAACTGCGCGCCTCGGTGAGCATCGCCGCCGACCGCGCCGTCAACAACGACTACGGCGTCCTGCTGCGCGCCACCACCGTCCACGGACGCGAGATCGTGCGCGGCTCGGAGGCGGGTGACGGGCGTACCGACGTCCTCTCGACCGGACTGCGCTACCCGAAGGCCGAGATCGACGGCGTGGACTCGGACTCCAAGACCGCGTCGGAGACCGTCTGCATCCAGGTCAGCAACTCCTTCTCCGCCCCCGCGTCCGTCAAGACCACCCCGGGCATGCCCGTCGAGCTGACCATCGATCTGGTGGACGGCCCCGACGAGGCGTCCGACGCCGCCGCCTTCGGCCTCGGGCGCGGCTGGTGGCTGCTGGCCGTGCTGGCGCTCACCGGGCTGCTGGCGGGTCTGGTGTGGGGATGGATCTCGCGCTGGCGCATCTCCGTCTGGAGGACCAACTGATGCGTACCCTACGCACACTGACCGCCGCCCTGCTGGCCGCGGCCGCCGCCCTCACGGTGGCGGGTGCGGCCGTGGGCACGGCCGTCGCGGACACGCCGTCGGCGAGCCCCACCCCCAGCCCGAGCTCGGGCAAGGGCGCGGGCGAGGCCGCTCCGACCGAGGCGGGCACCAGCTTCCGTACCGCCACGGCGTTCCGCCCGGGCCAGCGGGCCACGGCCGAGGCGTCCTCCGGCGACTACCTCTACTGGGTGCTCCCCATCGACGCGCAGCAGCGCGTCACGGTGAAGGCCACGGTCACGCTGCCCGAAACGGCCTCCCGGCACGGCGCCTCGACCTGGCAGCTCGACGTGTACGACGGACTGCGCCGTCGGCAGGCGTGCACCTACGGCACGCAGAGCGAGGCCGCGGCCAAGGAGGCCGCCTCGGTCGAACTGTCCTGCACCCTGCGCACGGTCCGCGCCGGCGCCGAGCCGTGGGCCAACGATCCGCTGCCGGGCAGCTACTACGTACGCCTGACGGTCGTCGACCTGCCGGACGAGGACAAGGGCCTGCCGGTACGGGCGGCCGTCGAGGCCGACGTGAAGGAGACCGGCGGCGCCCACGCGGTGGACGGCGCCCTCTCCACACCACTGGTCCCCGCCACCGTGACCGGTACCCTGCGCGAGCCGGAGGACGGCTGGTCCGGCGGCTGGTGGTCGGACCGCTGGATCTGGACCGCGGCCGGCGGAATCCTCGGAGCCCTCGCGGGCATCTTCGGCTACTCCCTGACGCGCGGCGCGGGCCGCCCGTCCCGGATCCCGCCCGGCGCCTGACCGGACGCGTCGCGCCCGCCTGCCCCCCCGATGAGGGGCAGGCGGGCGCGGTACTACGGGGTCACTTCCCTACCTGGTACATGCCCGCGTTCCCGGGCTCCGTGTACAGGCTGGAGCCATTGGTGTCGAGGAAGTAGCCCTTCACGTTGCCGTCACCCCGGTGCTTGAGCTTCCAGCCGTCCGGCGTCCAGATCTCCTCCCACTGCTGCCACCAGTTGCCGTCCTGGCAGGTCTCCGGGTAGACGATCGCTGCCATTCCCTTCCCGCCCGGTATCCGGCGGGCGAGGAGGCGATCGAGCCGGTGGGGGCGCACCGGCAGGGCGTTGCGGGGCAGCTGAAGGATCACCAGCTGCTGCCCGCGGTCGCCCTCGGTCGGGGAACTGGCATCGGAGGGCCGCGAGGTGTCCCAGAACACCAGGTCGCCGACACCGGCATGGCAATCCTTCCCGTGCTGCGACAGCGACATGGCGCCCGCGCTCACCAACGCCAGCTGGTACTGCTCCGGATCGCTCCGTCGGATCAGCGCGGGTGTGCGACGCGAACGAAGGGGCGAGTACGCGAGCCTCGACACATGGAGGTCTCCGAGACCCATCACAGCGGCCTCGGCGTGGAAGGAGGCGGGCTGCGCGCTGCTGATCGCAGTGGGCATCACCTCACGCGAGACCAAGTCGGAGAACCATTCGAACCGTTCCTTCGCAGGCAATCCGTTAGACGACACCACCGACCACATCCCGCATCCCCCCGTCCGGTCTTCATGTCCGGGAAAGAATGCAAGGTCAGGCCCCGTCGCGGCGCATGGTTGCGGCGGCGTGTCGTCGCTCATCACGCCCCGGAGCGCAGTCCTAGGTGTGGCGGGTTTCGTCCGGGTGGAGGGCGGTGCGGACGCCGGCTATGACCACGGCGATCAGGCAGAGGGCGATGATGGTCTCGGCCCACAGGAAGGCGAACCAGTCCAGCACGCAGCCGATCGGGGGTGTGCCGGGGGCGTTGTTGCGGAACGCCGAGAGGGCGAACAGGGTGGCGGCCATCCAGCCGAGAGCGGCCCAGACCAAGCCCTCGCGGCGGGTCGTCAGGTACCAGGCCCCCATGAGCACGGACGCCGCCAGCGCCCACATCACGACCATCATGAAGACCGCGAAGACGAGCAGGCTGCCCGATCGGGACAGCCCCAGCCCCACGGCGGCCTCCTGCCCGGAGGGCGCGGGTGTCGCAGAGACCGAGAAGAGCGTGTCGTTGTTGGAGAACAGCATCCGCACCGGCACCTGCTTGCCGTCCAGCTGTGCCCAGAACTCGATGTCGGTCTCGTAGGTGTCGAACGGGTAGTCGCTGATCGATCCATCCGTGATCGCGACCTGCACGTCCCTGATCGTGAGCCGCTCGTGCGCCTTGAACTCCAGGTCGCCGAGGGTCTGCGCGGAGGTCTGGAGGCTGAGATCAGCCACCGGGGCGGTCCCGCCCTCCTCGCCGAGGATCCCGCGCGGGGTGACACGGACCCGCAGCACCAGCTCTCTGGCCGCGGCGTCGACGCGTTGGACGTTGGCCTCCACGTCCACCCGGTCGGCGGCTTGGGATCCGACCGTGTGGACCGTGTCGACCGCCTGCCGCTCGGTGAACTGCAGCCACGACCCCACGGCCACCGCCACCACGATCAGGACCGCGATGGGAAGCAGGACCGGCAGGATCGACGCCCCGGAGCGGCGGCGTGGGTGACGTGAGTCCCAGGTTGGGGCCATGGTCACTCCGACGAGGTGGGAAGGGGAACGGTCTCGCCACCGTCCTGGTCGTCGATCGCGGCGACCAGGACGGTGGCGGCCTCGAAGCGGACCACGAGCGGATCAGGGGCCGGTCTCGAACTCAGGCGCCTCAAGGTTCTTCAGGCATCCGGTCTTCGGCGCGTCCGGAGTCTCGAAGAACGAGACGGTGATCTCCTGGGCGCACTTCGAGGTGGCGAACACCACGTGCGGCTCGTAGGGGATCGTGACGACCTTGGCCTTGCTCAGCGTGCGGGCGACGTACGGCCCGTTGTCCGCCCCGGTCTGGGCGTCGAACGCACCCGACAGGGCGAGGGTGGGGATGTCGCTGCGCGTGACGTCCCGGATCGAGCGCGCAGCCGGGGGGACGTTCCAGACGTCGCAGTCCGGATGGAGGAAGGTGAGCAGCGGGGCCTGGGCCTGCACCGAGCGGGGGAACGACGGGAACTCTGCCCGTCCGCCCTGGAGCGCCGCGTCCTTGCTCTCGTACGGCGTCCACTCACTGCAGAAGATGCCGTAGGCGAGACCGTGCGAAACCACGCCGATGCCCTTGGGGTTGAGCCTCCAGCCCGCCCACTGCTGGGCGATCCGCTGCGGCTTGCCGTTCGCCAGCTCGTCGATGAAGAGGGGTACGGCCTCCGCCGTGTGGGTGGCGGAGGTGAGCCAGTTCACCAAGGTCCCGCCGTCCAGCACGACCTTCACCGGCTTGTCGTTGCCGGGGACGGTGACGGTGGTGGTGACCGGCTTGGCCTCGAGGTCGCTGACGAGCTTCTCGAAGGTGGCCGACAGGTTCGGATAGCGCTTGTTGCAGGCCGGCTGGTCCGCGCAGGCCTTGAACAGCCCGTCGACGCCCTGCCGGAAGCTGCTCCAGGTCGAGGCCGACCCGGACCTGGACGGCGGCAGGATGCCGTCGATGCCCACCGAGCGGATGCCTTCGGGGTGCAGGCGCATGGACACCAGCGCCAGGTGGGTGCCGTAGGAGATGCCGTACAGGTTCCACTGCTCGATGTTCAGCGCGGTGCGCAGGTCCGCGTAGTCGGCGGCGCTCTCGGTGTCGTTGTAGGCGCTGAGGTCGAGTCCGCGGCCCGCCAGCTTGTCGCGGCAGGCCTTCGTGGCCTCGACGTGCAGGCGTTCGGTGGACGGCGCGTCGTAGACGAGGCCGATCACCTGTCCGTTGAACTCGTCGACGTTGGGGCAGAGGAGCTCCGGGTCGGCCGAGTACGTACCGCGCTGGGACATGAGGATCACGTCACGGTCGCGGTTCAGGCCGCCGTCGATCGCCATCTTCGCCTCGCCGACCGCGTCGTCTCCGGGTCCGCCCGCGAGCCACACGATGGGGTCGGGTTTCGGTGTATCGGCTGCGGCGGGCACGATCGCGACACCGAGTTTGATCGTTTTACTGCTTGGTTTGGCGCGGTTCTCGGGCACGGTGAGCGTTCCGCAGCGGGCCCCTTCCAGCGCCTCGATCGGTTCCGGCGTCTTCGGGCACGGGCCCGGTTCGAAGCTGGCGTCGCCCACCGTCCGGGCGACCGTGCCGATCGGCGCTCCGGCACCGGTGTCGGTGCGGGACTGTGCCTGAGCGGGCGCCGCGAGCAGACCGGTGACGAGGATACCGGTCGCCATACCGGCCGACGGGGCCAGGAGTCGTCGTGCGGTGCGGCGACGACGGGGCGCTTGGTGGCGTGTCATCTGCCCTCCCGGTTACTTCGGGATGATCGTGAACGGTGCGGGCTCGAGGCCGTCCACACAAGCGGTGTCGGGCGCGGTCGGGCGAGCGAAGAACGAGGCCAGCACGCTTTGCGCGCAAGGCGACTGCGGGACCACCCAGTGGCCGATTCCGGGGACCTGCACGGCGGTCGAGCCGGACAGGTCGCGGACCACGTCCTTCGCCCAACTCGCCCCGGTCTTCACGTCGAACGTGCCGGAGATGACGAGCGCCGGTACGGAGCTGACCGTGGCCACCCGCTGGACCGAGGCCCGGTCCGGAACCTTCCAGATCCCGCATGCCGGGTACTGGTAGGGAAGTTGCGGCACCTGAGCCAGGACCGTGTCCGGCCACCCGGGGAAGGCCTTCTGTCCCGCCTTCAGCACGTCGGGCTCCGAGTACCCGGGCGCCCACTCGCTGCACGCGATCGAATTCGTCAGGCCGTGCGCGAACATGCCGACCTTCTGGACCGAGCCGGCCGCCCGGGCCTTCGCGAAGCGCTCCGGGTTTCCGTTGCTGAGTTCGTCGAGCGCCGCGGGGAGGTCCTTGGGCCGGGGGGTGAAGGCGACGATCAGGTCCAGCAGCGCGCCCCCGTCGAGGACGACCTTGACCGGCTGCCCTCCGTCCGGCGGCGGGACGTTCAGCGTCAGGGGCTGTGCCTCCAGCTTGCGCACCTGCTCCGTCAACAGTTGGGGGAGGTCCGGGTACCGGCTCTTGCAGGCGGGCTGCGCCGCGCACGCCTCGAAGATGGTGTCGATCCCCTCAGCGGCGCTGCTCCATCCCCACGGCAGGACCGCGCTCTGGGGAGGAACGATCGAGTCGATCGCCACCGCGCGGATCCCCTCGGGGTGCAGGCGCAGGTACGTGAGGGCCAGGTCGCTGCCGTAGGAGTACCCGTAGACGTTCCACCGGGGGAGGTCCAGGGCCTTGCGCAGGTCGGCGAAGTCGGCTGCGTTCTCAGTGCTGTTGTAGGCACTCAGGTTGATGCCGTCGGCCGCCAGGCGGTCCCGGCACTCCTTCACCGCCTTCAGCATGAGCTGTTGTGCCGGCTGCGCGCCGAAACGCAGGCCCACGGCCTGCGCGTTGAACCGGTCGATCTCCGGGCAGGCGAGGTTCGGCTGGTCGTAGAGGTTGCCGCGCTGCGCCATGATGATCAGGTCGCGGTCCTTGTTCAGGCCGGAGTCGATGAGGAACGGGATGTCGTCGAACGTGTCGGCACCGGGGCCGCCCGCCATGAACACCACGGGGTCCTGTGCGGGCTTCGCCGGGGTGACGGCCGAAATGACGGCCACGGCCAGCTTGATGGTCCGGCCGCCGGGGCGGGAGCGGTTCTCGGGGACCTCGAGGAAGCCGCACCGTGCGTCGCTCAGCGCCTCGATGGGCTCGGGCGGCTTCGGGCAGGGGCCTGGCACGAACCGGGACGAGCCTGCCGGGCTGGGCTGCCCGGTGGGCTGGGCGAGTGCTGACGCGGCGCTGGTGGGTGTGGGGCCGAATGCTGCCAGACAGACCAGAGCTGCCCCGGCAGTCACCGCGGGGATGCTGTGCTTTGGCATGTGATCTCGTTCCTCTGCCGACATCGGCGGCGGCCCTGCCGGGCCGGACCGCAGCGGTTTGGGCGGAACGCGCGTTTTTGACGCTACCGGGTGCCGGGTTTGCGCGCACGCGGAGCCGTCGCAACCCGTGACCAGGCCGTTCCCGGGCGTCCGGCCTCGTTGGCCGAACGCCCGGGCAGCCCGGGCGTCCACGACTTCGTGTGGCAGCCGGGCCCCGAACCGTCCCCGGGCGGCCGACCACCCAGGTCGCCGACTTCTACGGCCTAGCCGAGGCGGGTGAGCCTGGTCCCGAACGAGGGCTCGGCCAGGTCGCCCTGGACCGCCACCGGCACGCTCTTGGCCCCCTCCCCGTCACCGGCCGTCAGGACGGCGACCTCGGAGCCGGCCTTCGCGGTGTGCGGCAGGGGCGAGGCACCGGCGGCGAGGGACAGCTTGAACTGCTGGCCGGGTACGCCGATCAGGTTCAGGTCCTTGGTGGCCACGAGCGGCGTACGGCCGCCGAGCCCGTCGTCCACGTACCCCACGGTCTGGCCCTTGCGGACGACCGGGGCCGATGCGAGTGCCGTCCGTACCGCCTCGATGATCTTCTTGCTGTTCGTCTTCACCAGAGCCAGGCTGTTCACGGCGTCCGGGTCCGGGCCGTCCACGCGCTGGTCCATCAACGTGCCCAGGATCAGCGGGGTCTCGTCGCCGATCGACTTGTACGCCGCCCACATCAGGGTCCCGCCGGCGGGCGTGCTGGAGCCGGTCTTGATGCCCCGGATGCTGAGGCCCTGGGCCGTGAGCAGGCTTTCGTTGTTGTTGACGATCTGCTGGGGCAGCCCCTTGATGGTGGCGCTGGTCAAGGAGACGATCCCACGGAACGCCTCGTCCTTCATGACCGCCTCGGCGAGCTTCAGCTGGTCCACGGCGGTGCTGACGGTGCCCGCGTCCAGGCCGCTGGGGTCGGTGTACGTGGTGTCCTTCATGCCGAGTTCCCTGGCGGCGGCGTTCATCTTCTCGACGAACGCGGCCTCGTTGTCGCTGCCCGTGTCCCAGCGCGCCAACAGGCGGGCGACGTTGTTGCCCGACGGGATCATGAGCATCTTGAGCATGTCCTGCTGGCTGTACTTCGTACCAGCGGTGAGCCCCTCGATCCGGGACTCGTGCTCGGAGGTGCCGTCCGCCACGGCCTTCGCGTCGACGGTGATGGCGGGACCGGGGTCGGTCTTGCGCAGCGGGTGGCCCTTGAGGACCACGTACGCCGTCATCACCTTGGCGACGCTGGCGGTGGGGACGGGCTTCTGCTCGCCGAAGGTGCCGATGTCTCCGGAGCCGGGGACGCGGACGGCCCCTTGTCCCTTGGCGGGCCAGGGGATGGAGAACTGCCCGTCGACGGTGTGGCCGGTTTCGGCGGCGACGAGCTGCGGGGTGGGCAGCGGGCGCAGCAACTGGGCACCGGCGTAGGCGCCGGCGAGGAGGAGCAGGATCGGCGTCCACACCTTGACGCGGCGCAGCGCGGTGCGGCGGGGGGTCTCCGGCGGGGGAGCGGTGTTGGTGAGCTCGGCGAGCAGTTCGAGCGGGGCCGCGGGCTGCTCGGGCCGCGGGGGCTGGGGCTGCTGGGGCCGCGGCTGCGCCGGAGCCGCCGCGGGCTCGGGGCTGTCGAGCTCCTTGAGCGGCAGGAACTGGCTCGTCCGCTCGGCATCGGTCTCCCCGTCCCGCGCCCAGGAGGGCACCTGCCGGGGGGACTTGGCCCGCGGGTCGGCTTCGGCCCCGGCTTTGGCTTCGCCCGCCGGTTCGGCATCCGGCTCGGCGTCATCGGCGTCGGCGGGAGCCTCCGCCACCGCGTCGGCCGCCTCCGGCCCGGCCTCGCCCGCCTCTGCGGCGGCGTCCGGAGCATCGGCCTCGGGTTCGACCTCCGGTTCTGCTGCGGGAGCTTCGGCAGGGGTCTCCACGGGCGCGTCGGCCTCGGAGTCGGTATCGGCCGCGAGTTCGGAGTCCGGCTCTGCTTCGGGCGCTTCGGCAGGGGTCTCGTCCGCTGCGTCGGCCGGCTCGTCCGCCTCGTCCGCGTCGGCCGTCTCCGGCTCGGCCTCGTGGGCGTCTACCGCGGCGGCGTCCGGAGCGTCGGCCTCGGCCTCGCTTTCGGCCTCGGGTGCGGAGTCCGGCTCTGTCTCGGTATCTCCGGCAGGGGTCTCGGCCGTTGCGTCGGCGGGCTCCGGCTCGTCCGCGTCGGCCTCCGCCGTGGCGGCGTCCGGAGCCTCGGCTTCGGCTTCGACCTCCGGTTCGGCCTCCGGTTCGGGCTCCGGCTCGGCTTCGGGTACCTCGGCAGGGCGCTCCGTCACCGAGTCGCCCGCGTCGGGCTCCACTTCCGGGACCGCGGTCCCTTCGGTCTCCGGATTGTCCGAGGAGTCGCCCGCCACCGTTATCGCCTTCATCCCAGCCCCGCCTTGCCGCTCGCACCCGGTCGGCGCCCCACCGCCCACGCGGTGGCGGACAGCCCGCCGGTCCTTCCCGATTTCGTGCGGCGAAGCCCCGTAGCGGAGCCGCGCCGACCTGCTAGATGTCCGCCGTGCCGCCGGTCGTTCCCCGAGTGCGATCTTGTGACAGTTCGGTCATACTCCGACCGCCTACGCCGCCTGAGTACGTCTACTCATGACCGCGCCGCCACACCCTTCGACCATGGACCGCATGCTCAGTCGAATCGCCGCCGCCGTCGTACCCGCCTTCGGGAATCTGACCGTCACCGCCTCCCCCGGGGCCCGGCCCGCCGCGGGCAGCATCCTCGTCGCCAACCACACCTCCCTCGCGGACCCCGCCGTCGTGGTCGCCGCGCTGCGCCGGTACGGGATAGAGCCCGTCATCCTGGCCACCGGCGGCCTGTGGCGCGTACCGCTGCTCGGCGCCGCGCTCCGGCGCGAAGGGCACATCGCCGTCCACCGCGGTACCGCTCGCGCCGCCGATTCCCTGGACGCCGCGGCCGTCGCCCTCGCCTCCGGCCGCAGCGTGCTGCTCTACGGGGAAGGCGGGCTGCCGGTCCGCCTCGACGCGGGGGAGTCGGCCCCGGGCCCCTTCCGCAGCGGCCTGGCCCGGCTCGCCGCCGCGACCGGCGCCCCCGTCGTCCCCGTCGGCCAGGCGGGCGCCCGCCGACTGTGCTCGGGCAGCGGCGCCAAGCAGCTCGCCGGAGTGCTCACCGCCCCGCTCCGCAGGCCCTGCGTGCACGTCCACATCGGCTCGCCGTTCCACCTCCCCGACCGTCCCGACCGGGTGCAGGAGGCCACGGAGCGGGCCCGCCAGGCCGTCACGGCCGCCTGGCGGACCGCCGCACGCGCCCTCGGCGAGCCGGTGTCCGGCGTGCCGTCGGCCTCTCAGGGCACTCCCCGGGGGTCGGAGCGGTAGCTCGCGATCTCCGCCAGGTTCCCGCAGCTCGCGCGTGGCGGCGAGCGCCGTGCCGGGGACGGGTCTCAGCGGGTGCTGTGCCCGAGGATCACGTGGGCCGCGACCTCCCGGTCGGCGTCGGTGTCGATGAAGGAGATCATCACCGGGCTGCTGCCCGTCGGCCCGCCCGCGGTCGCGCGCAGCCGGTAGCGCTCGACACGGACGACCTCGCGGGCGAGCGGGGTGCCGCCCGTGAACATGGACGCCGGTTTGGCGTCATTGGCGATGCGGAAATCGGCCGGGCGCCAAGTGCCCGAGGCCGGATCGAGGCGCTCCAACAGGAAACCCGGCCCGCTGCCCGGCTGGTCGCCCGGTTCGCCGACCAGGAACTCCATCTGGAAGGCGACCAGGAGGTGACGGTAGTCGGCGGAGTTCCCGTTCCGCAGGGTGACGGTGAACTCCTGCGCGGCGCCACCCCGTACGAGGGTGAGCCGACCGCCCCGGGTGTCGACCGCGACCGTCAGCCGGGTCGGGGCAGGGGGCGGAGTCGTGGCCCGGGTCGTGGGCGGAACCGACGGCGCGGCGGACCCGGACGGGGAGCCGGAAACGGGCGCGGAGGCCGAGGCCGATGGGGATGGGGATGGGGATGGGGATGGGGCAGAAGACGCCGAGGCGGACGCCGGAGTGGAGGCCGCCGCCGGGCCCTTGCCGTCTTCGTCCCCGCACCCGGTGGAGCCCGCCAGCAGGACGGCGGCCACGGCCGCGACGCACAGACCCCTGCGAGGGCCTCCGGATGCGGGCATGAGATGGGTCCCCTCGAGGTCGGCTTCGGCAGGAACCTAGCAATCAGCCGCCGTGCCGACGAGGCCGGTCGGGCCTCGGCGCGGCGTCGGTTCGGTCACGGCGTCCCCGCACCGGCCGAGGCTCAGCGCCGTCAGACGAGCGGCTTCTCGAAGTTGAAGGCGGTCACGGCCATCCGCTCGCGGAAGTAGAAGCGGTGGGCGTCGGTCCGCTGCGTGCCGGAGTCGAGCGTCAGAGCCGTGCAGCCGGCCGCCCTGGCGTGCTCCTCCAGATGGGCCAGCAGTGCGCGGCCCACTCCGGTGGAGCGGGCGGCGGAGGCGGTGACCAGGTCGTCGACGTAGAGCATGCGGACCGTGGAGGTGTTGGCGACGACCCGCCACCCCGCCGCGCCCACGCACTCGCCGTCCGCGCCGTAGGCCGCGGTGAAGCGCAGCCCCTGGCCCTGCCCCTCCGCGAGGATCGTGCGGAACAGCTCCTCGGTGAGGTGGGGGCGCAGTTCGAGCAGGACGGGAAACAGGTCGTCGGTCAGCCGGGGATCGCCCGGCTCCAGGTCGATGATCTTCATGGCGCCAGCGTAATCCGCCCCCGCACGCCCGCCCGCACCCGCCCGCCCCAGCTGCGCCCAGCAGGGCGAAGCCCTCGCGCATGCCCACCGCCGACGTGTCGAAATGAGAAGGACGGCTCCGACGTCCCATGCGAGAGGCCCCGGACCGGGGCCGGCCGACAGAAGGAGTGGCACCCCATGAAGTACATGCTGATGGTCCTCGGGAAGCAGGCCGACTACGACGCCATGTTCGGCAAGGCGAGCGGTGGCAGCCCGGCCTGGTCCGAGGCGGATCTCAAAGCGATGTTCGACCACATGAACGCCCTGAACGACGATCTCGCCGAGTCGGGCGAATGGGTCGACGGCCAGGGCCTAGCCGAACCCCGCCAGGCCCGTCTCGTGACCGCAGGCGCCGACGGGGCGCCCGTGATCTCCGACGGACCCTACGGGGAGGCCAAGGAGGTGCTCGCCGGCTACTGGATCGTCGACGTCCCCGACTTCGCCCGGGCCGCCGAGATCGCCGCCCGCGCCTACGCCTGCCCGCAACCCGAGGGCGCGCCCGCCTACCCGGTCGTCGTCCAACCCGTCGACACCACCACGGGGACCGAGATGTGACGACCGACCCCGCCCCCGCGAGCGAGGACCTGCTGCGCCGGCTGGCGCCGCAGGTCCTCGGCGCCCTCGTCCGCCGCTACGGACACTTCGACGCCGCCGAGGACGCGGTACAGGAGGCCTTGCTCGCCGCTGCCCGCCAGTGGCCCGAGGAGGGCCGCCCCGGCAATCCCCGCGGCTGGCTGATCCGGGTCGCCTCCCGCCGGCTCACGGACCAGCTGCGCAGCGAGGACGCGCGCAGGCACCGCGAGGAGACGGCCGCCGCGCTGACCCCGCGGGACGAGTTCGTGGAGCCGCCACCGGGGGAGGGCCGCGCCCCCGCCGAGGACGACACCCTCACCCTGCTCTTCCTGTGCTGCCGGGCCGAACTGGCCCCCGCCGCCCGGATCGCCCTCACCCTGCGTGCCGTGGGCGGCCTCACCACCGCCGAGATCGCCCGCGCCCTACTGGTGCCCGAGGCGACGATGGCGCAGCGGATCAGTCGGGCGAAGCGGCGCATCAAGGCCTCGGACGCGCCGTTCGGCATCCCGCACCACGGCCGCGACCGCGCCCCTGACCAGGCTTCCGAGCACGCCGGACGGCTCGCCGACGTGCTCCACGTGCTCTACCTGATCTTCAACGAGGGCTACACGGCAACCTCGGGACGCGATCTGCAACGCGCCGACCTCGCCGCCGAGGCGATCCGCCTGACCCGCGCCGTGCACGCCCTGCTGCCGTCCGACGGCGAGGTGGCCGGGCTGCTCGCCCTGATGCTCCTCACCGACGCCCGGCGCGCCGCCCGTACGACGCCCGACGGCGGCCTGGTCCCCCTCGCCGAACAGGACCGCACCCGCTGGGACCGGGCGGCCATCGCGGAGGGGGTCGCCCTGGTCAGCGACGCCCTCACCCGCACCCCGCTCGGCCCCTACCAGTTGCGCGCCGCGATCGCGGCCGTGCACGACGAGGCGGCGAGCGACGAGGACACGGACTGGGTGGAGATCCTCGCCTTGTACGAGGTACTGATCCGCATGGTCCCCGGACCTCTGGAACACCTGGGTCACGCGGTCGCGGTGGCCATGGTGCACGGGCCGCGGCGGGCCCTCGCCCTGCTCGCCGACCTGGACGGGGACGACCGCATCGCCGGACATCACCGCCTCGAAGCCGTACGGGCCCACCTGCTGGAGAGGGCGGGCGACCTGGCGGCGGCCCGCGCCGCCTACGCGAAGGCCGCCGCGCTCACCCTCAGCGTTCCGGAGCGCCGCTACCTCCAGTCGAGGGCCGCGCGGATCGCAGAGAAATGATCCGCGGGCCGGGACCCGGCGTCCGGATGTCGGACATGGTCATCGGGTGTCACACCCGCCGCCTACTCTTGATCACGTGAGCCCGACCCCTGACATCCGCACAGCACCCGAACGCTCCCTCGCCGAGATCAACGCCGACATCCGCTGCCTCTTCGCCCGCGCCGAGGGCCGCCTCTCCGACGCGGAGCGCGTCCGGCACGCGACCCTGCTGGGGGAGTGGGCCGCGGCCATAAGGGCCTCGGTGGTCCCGGCCGCGTAGCGCCCGCGGCCGCGCCGGACCGATGGGTCCGCGGGCCGGCGGCTATCCCCGGGGCCCGTGCCCGGGCCCCTTCGCGTCGCCCGCAGCGAGTTCTCGCAGCCGGCGCTTGTCGGGCTTCCCCCGCGCGGTCAGCGGAATCGTCCGCTCCCAGAACACCGCGGTGGGCCGGTGCGCCGGGGCCAGCTCCTTCTCCACCAGGTCACAGGCCTCGCCGGCCGTCTCGGCGCTGGGCGCACATCCCGCCGCCGACACCAGGAAGGCGCACACCTCCTCGCCGGTGAGGTCGCTGTGCCGGCCCACCACCACGGCCCGCGCCACGGCGGGATGCCGGGCGAGCGCGGCCTCGACCGGAAAGCAGTACACGTTGTCCCCGTCAACCATGACCACGTCCTTGACCCGGTCGTCGAGGTACAGGTAGCCGTCCTCGCCGAAGTGTCCGACGTCCCCGGTCCGCAGCCACCCGTCCCGCAGTACCCCGGCCGTCAGTTCGGGCCGGCCCCAGTACCCGGCCATCATCGCCGCCGACCGCATCCACACCTCGCCGCTGCGTCCGGCCGTCACCGCCGAGCCCCGGTCGTCGCGCACCTCGACCTCCACGCCCGCGACGGGCCGCCCGACCGAGCCCAGCAGCTCGGGCCGGCCGCCCACCGCGGCCTCGTGGTCGGCGGGGGTGAGGCGGCAGATCACCGCGGCCTCGTTCATGCCGTATCCCTGCTGCCAGCGGCCGCCCCAGCGGGTCACTGCCTCCCGCAGCCGTTCCGGGTGGATGGGTGAGTCGCCGTACGAGACCGTCTCCAGCCCGGGGACACCGTGGGCCGTCACGGGGTCGTCCAGCAGCCGGTACACCATCGAGGTCGTCAGGTACGTGGACACCGGCCCCAGTCGAAGACAGGCGGCCGCGAACTCCCGCGTCCCGAAGGGGTCGAGGAGCTCCACCCGCCCTCCGGCCCGCAACTGCTCCAGGCACCGCCCGCCGGCCCGCTGCGCCAGCGAGGTGACCGACAGGTGGACCGACTCCGCCCAGCCCGCCGGGCGTACGGCGTTCCGCGCGGCCATCGCTCCGAAGGTGGAGGCCACTCCCTTGGGCCGCCCCGTGGTCCCGCTGGTGTAGGTCACCCGGGCCACGTCGTCCTCCCGCGCCCGCACCGCCACCGCCGTGGCCTCACGCTGCGCGGCCCGCCGGACCACCTCGTCCAGGCCGAGCCGGGGCGCCGCGGTGTCCGGCACCGGCCCGTCGTGCACCACCAGGTCCGGCCGGCAGTCCCGCAGGATGAAGTCCAGCCCGTACAGGGCCGGTCCGGCGGACACCTGGGTCAACCGGGCGCCCAGCAGGTGCGCCGCGATCCGTACCAGCAGGACCTCCGGCCGGTTCGAGCCCGCCACACAGGCCAGCCCGGACCCGCGCCCGACACCCGCGTCGGAGAGCACCCCGGCCAGCCGGCCGGCGTGGTCGAGCACCTCCTGGAACTCCATGACGACCGGCCCGGCGCCGAGCGCGGGCCGCCCCGCGTACCGCTCCAACGCTCCGACCAGTTCCGTGACGTACTGTGCGGCCACCACGTGCGACCTGCCTCCCCGCGCCCGCATCATGGACGGCATGACGAACGAATCCCGTGCTCGTTCCTTCAGTTCCGCGGCAGCCCGCTACGCCGCCCATCGTCCCTCGTACCCACCCGCCCTCTTCGACACGCTGGCGGAACTGGCCGGCTTCCCGCTGGCCGGGGCCCGAGTCGCCGACGTGGGCGCCGGTACGGGAATCGCCACCGCCCTCCTGGAGGAGCGCGGGGCCCGTGTCGTCGGGGTGGAGCCGGGGGAGGGCATGGCCGCCGAGTTCCGGCGCCGCAATCCCCGGACGCCGCTCGTCCGCGCGGACGGCAACAGCCTGCCGTTGGCGTCCGGTTGCCTGGACCTGCTCACGTACGCGCAGTCCTGGCACTGGACCGACCCGGAACGCGCCGTCCCCGAAGCGCTGCGCGTACTGCGTCCCGGCGGGGCGCTGGCGGTCTGGCAGAACGACCCGGACACCACCGTCGGATGGACGGCCGACCAGCAGGCCCGCATCGAGGAGCGGTTCGGTCCGGGCTGGTACATCAACGAGCGCGCCCGCTCGCAGGACGGGCTGCGCTTCACCACCCGCCGCCTGTCGTGGTCGCGGCGCGTCCCGGTCGACACGCACCTGGCGAAGCTGTCCACGCACTCCCTCTTCCTCGTCGGCGAGCCCGGTACGGACGCCTTCCTCGCCGACGAACGCGCCCTCCTGATGGGCCGGTTCCCGGACGGGTGGGTGGAGGAGCCCTACGTCGCCGAGCTGAGCCTGGCCGTTCGCGAGGTGTGACGCCCAGTGGGGGCTGTTCGGGTGAAGCGGCGGAACCTGTGGTCGCGCCGGCCGTTGATCAGAGCGCTCACCACCATGCACTCGTGCGACATAAGGACCTCTGATGATCAAGAAGATTATGGCCACCGCCGCCGTCACCGCATCCATCGTCGGTGCGGGTGCCGCCGTGGCCGCCCCGGCCATGGCCATTGGCAACGACAACGGGATCAACACGATCAACGGCAATGGTGCCCAGCAGATCTACGGCAACCAGAAGACCCACGGCGACCTGAGCCCGCAGCTCGGCCTGGTCCAGGGCACCCTGAACAAGCCCTGCATCGCCCTGCCGGCGAAGATCAACACCCAGTCGCTGGTCGGCGCGGCCAACATCGGTGTCCAGGACATCAACATCCTGTCGAACCCGCAGAACCAGCAGTGCACCGAGAACTCCACCCAGGCCAAGGGCGACGAGCCGCTCTCGCACATCCTGGACAACATCCCGGTCCTGTCGGGCAACCTCTCGGCCGGCAGCTGACGCAGTCCCCTCTGCGAGCCGGGGCCTCCGACGCCTGCGCGAGTGCCCACGGGGCCCCGGCTTGTTCCACCCGGATCCGCGGATCCGCCCCGACCACTGGCGCGCGGCGGCCGAACGGCCGTCACCGTGGGCACCGAACCTCACGTCACAGAGCCTCCAGCCCGACCGGGCAGGAGGCTCTGTTGTATGTGCGCCCCCGGAGAGGGCCCGGGCGTCGGGCGGTCAGAAGGGCTTCGTCGGGAGGTACTTCCCGTCCAGGGTGATGACGGCGCGCTCGCCGCCCTCGGGGTCGGCGACCTTCTTGACGTCCAGCTTGAAGTTGATCGCGCTGATGATGCCGTCGCCGAACTGCTCGTGGACCAGGGCCTTCAGGGTGGTTCCGTAGACCTGGAGCATCTCGTGGAAGCGGTAGATCGTCGGGTCGGTCGGGATGCCGCCGGGGATCGATCCGCGGGTCGGAATCGTCTGCAGGAGCAGCACCGCGTCCTCGTCCAGGTCCAGCAGTTCGGCGACCGACCTCGCCGCGGTCTCGGGCAGGGCGTGCTGGCCCAGCAGGGCGGCGGTGACGTAGGCGACCGACAGCCCGGCGGCGTCGGCGAGTTGCTGCCAGGAGAGGTCCTTGCGGGTCTTGGCCAGGGTGACGGCGGCGGCCAGGTCCTGGCGGGCGGTGGGGTCGAACTGGGCGTGCAGCATGCGGTGTCCTTTGCGTGTGAGGTGGGGGAAGGGCTGGGTGGCGGGGTCAGACGGCCAGGGCGGCCGGGTGGTCCGCGGCGGGGCCGACCTCCACGACGCCGCCGGTGCGGATGTCGTAGACCCAGCCGCGCAGGGTGAGGGTGCCCTCGGCCCGGGCGCGGGCGACCGAGGGATGGGTGGCCAGGTTCGCGAGCTGGGCGCGCACGTTCTCGCGGACCAGGGCGGACAGCCGGTCCGGTCCGGCGCCCGCCGTACGGGCCACCGAGGCGTCCGCGTGCCGCAGCCAGCCCGCGACGGAGGAGGCGGCGCTCAGGTCCGTGCCCTCGGCCAGCGCGGTCATCGCCCCGCAGGCGGAGTGCCCGCACACGACGATGCCGGTGACGCCGAGGACGGCGACGGCGTACTCGATGCTGGCGGTCACCCCGTCCGGGCCCGGCGCGTAGGCGGGGACGAGGTTCCCGGCGGTGCGGATGACGAAGAGCTCGCCCGGCTCGCTCTGGGTGATCAGTTCCGGCACCACGCGGGCGTCGGAACAGCCGATGAACAAGGTGGCGGGCCGGTGGGACTCGGCCAGGTGGGCGAAGAGCTCCGCCTTGGCCGGGAAGACCTCGTGCTGGAAGCGTGCGACGCCGTCCGAGAGATCGTGCAGGGCCTGCATGGTCACTCCCTCTGGTGGGATGCGCCCCGTGGGGCTTGACGTGTTCCACCATGCATGAGCTGCATCTATTGTGTCCAAGACGAAATATCCATACCTGCTATTGCTCCCATCTATAGTTGTGGTCATGGCTATGGAACTGCGTCACCTGCGCTATCTGATCGCCGTGGCCGAACACGGCAGCTTCACGCGCGCCGCCGAGGAGCTGCGGATCTCCCAGCCCACCCTGTCCCAGCAGGTGAAGCAGCTCGAACGCACCGTGGGCGTCCAGCTCTTGGACCGCACCGGCCGCGCCGTACGGCTCACCGACGCCGGTGCGACGTACGTCCACTACGCGCGCGGCGCCCTACGGGACCTCGCGACCGCCGAGCGGGCCGTCATGGACCTGGCCGACCTCTCCCGCGGCCACCTGCGCCTCGCGCTGACCCCCACCTTCACCGCGTACCTCGTCGGCCCGCTCGTCGCCGAGCTGTACGCCGCCCATCCCGGCATCACCCTCGCGGTCCGGGAGATGCCCCAGGACCGCATCGAAGCCGGCCTGCTCGCCGACGAGCACGACCTCGGCTTCGCCTTCCAGGGGCCGCACCTGCCGGGAATCGCGGCGACCCCCCTGTTCACGGAGACCCTCAGCCTCGTCACTGCTGCCGCCGCCGCCGCCGACGACGGCGCGGGGCCGGGGCCGGACCCGGCCCCGCTGCCCGTACGCGATCTGGCGACGCGCCGACTGGCCCTGCTCAGCGGGGACTTCGCCACCCGCGTCCACGTCGACGCCTACCTCGCCGCCCACGGAATCCGGCCGCACATCGCGGTCGAGGCGAACTCCGTCCAGGCCCTCACCGAGATCCTCCGGGGCACCTCGCTGGCCACCGTCCTGCCCGACGCCGTCACCCACGACCACCCGTACCTGCGCCCGGTCCCGCTCGACCCGGCGCTCCCGTCCCGCACGGTCACACTGCTGCGCCGGGAGGGCGCCTACGAGAGCGCCGCCTCCCGCGCCTTCACCGCATTCACCGCTCGCCTGGTCCGCGCCCGCGGCTACCGCCCTGCCTGAGCGGTCGGCCGGGCGAGGCGCTCGACGCGGGCCAGGAACTCGGTGGGGTGGAACGGCTTCGCGAGGCAGTCGCTCACGCCGGCTTCCAGCGCGCGGACCGTGCACTCCGGGTCCGCGGGCGGCAGCGCGAGGATCGGGACGCGCCCGTGGTCGGGATGCCGGCGGATCTCCTCGAACATCGCCACCTCGTCCAGGCCCGGCCCGGTCCGCTCGCAGATCACCAGGGCGACGGGAGCCTCGCTGCCCAGCAGGGCGAGGGCTTCCTTCCCGCTGCCGCCGTCGACCACGGCGAACCCGCTGCCCACGAGGAGACGCTCCAGCAGCATCCGGAGGGTGGGCTCCTTCGCCACGAGGAGGATCTTGTCCGGGGAATCGCCGCTCATCGTGTTCCTCTTCATCTGCGTGCGGGGGTCCAGGAGAGCGTACGAGGTGGGGCGTGTGCGCGCCCGCTCCGGGGCACCTGATCAGGTAGCTTCGATGTATGACCACTGAGCCGCAGAGCTTCGAGATCCTGCTGGTGCCCGAGCACATCGAGAACCTGGGCGCCGCCTCCGCGGCCGACAAGGCCCTGCGATCGGCCGTGGTCGAGGCGACCGGCGAGAAGGGGTCCTCCGGCTACCCCCGCTACCGCGGACAGGGCGTGGAAGCCGACATCGACCCGGCGACGCGCACGGTCGAGGCACTGCTCGTCGACGGCGCGGAGCTGGACTACGGCCTGATCGCCATGATCGCCCCCGAGGGGGGCCGGGGAGCTCGTCGGAAGTGATCGATCCATCGACCCGTGGTGGCTAGCTCAGTGGCAGAGTGACGTCCAGGTTCTGGATCCAAACCCGCTCCACCTCGGGCTTGATGCGGAATTCGCCGTGAACCTTGGTTTCTGTCACCACGTCGATGACGGTTCCCGTCGGCTTGGTCTCCACGAGTACGAGGACCAGCACCTTCGGGTCCGGATTGATGCCCGGATTGCCGTGCTCCAGTTTGAGTTCGAACTCAGGAAGCGGACAGGACAGCGTGCCGTCAATGGTGACGCGGCGCTGACCCTTGCCATCGGTCACGGTCGCCGTGAAATCCTTGTACGTGCCTGAGCACTGCAACGGTCCCTTTTGCTCCGTACTCCCCATGACTCCTCCGAACACTGATGTGTACCGGCGAAGGCCCAGTCCCCAAACATCGACCGGGCCGGTCTTCCCATTGTCTTCCGGCCCCAAGCCCGGTGCCACTCGTCCACCCGTCCACTCGTCCGTGGGCGGGGTCCACCGATCGGTGGACGGCAGGTTCAGTCGGCAGGACGTCATGGGCGGGGTGCCCCGCCGACCATGCTCCGGACATGACCAAATTACCTGTCCGCATGGCCCGTTGGAGCGCCCGGCACGCAGGGCGTGCGATCGCCGGGTGGTTCGCCTTCGTCCTGCTCTGCCTCGCCGCCGGGCTGGCCGTCGGCACCAACCAGGCCACCTCCGAGGACTTCCGTGTCGGCGAGGCCGGCCGCGCCGAGGCGATCGCCGCCGAGGGCGGCCTGGAGCGCCGGCCCACCGAACAGATCCTGATCCGCGCCCGCTCCGGAGCGCTCGACGCGCGAGCGGCCGGCGCCGCCGCACGGGACCTCACCGAGCGGATGCGCACGCTGCCCCAGGTCGACAGCGTGGCCGACCCCGTACGCTCGCAGGACGGCACGGTCCTGATGGTCTCGGTGGTCATGAAGGGCCCCGAGCTGGACGGCAGGAAGAACGTCGCCCCGCTCCTCGAACAGACCGCGCACGTGGCCGCCGGCCACGCCGCCCTGGTCGTCGAGGAGACCGGCTCCCCGGCCATCAGCAAGGGGGTCAACGACCAGCGCGGCAAGGACCTCGCGCTCTCCGAGCGCATCACCCTGCCCGTCACCCTCGTCACCCTCCTGCTCGTCTTCGGCTCGCTGGTCATGGCCGGCGTGCCGCTGCTGCTCGCGCTCTCCTCGATCGCCGCCGCCCTCGGGCTGTCCATGGTGGCCTCCCACGTCATGCCCGACGCCGGTGTCGGCACCAACATGATCCTGCTCATCGGTCTCGCGGTGGGCGTCGACTACACGCTCTTCTACCTCAAGCGGGAACGCGAGGAACGGGCCCGGGCCCGGGGCGGGCTCAGCTCCGAGGCCCTGGTCGAGCTGGCGGCCGCGACCGCGGGCCGGGCCATCGTGGTGTCCGGCCTCGCCGTGATCGTCTCCACCGCCACCCTGTACCTGGCCACCGACGTCATCTTCTCCTCCCTCGCGACGGGCACGATCCTGGTGGTCGCCGTCGCCGTGGCCAGCTCGCTGACCGTGCTGCCCGCGCTGCTCGTGAAGATCGGCGACCGGACCGAACGGCGTGCGGCCCGCACCGACGAACGCCGGGCCCGGCTCGGCAAGCCGGCCCGCGTGCGGCGGCGGCAGGCCGGCCCGGACGGCCACGAGGGCACCGGGCGGCTCTCCGCCGCCCTGCTGCGGCCCGCCCGCAAGCACCCCCTGCTCACCCTGTGCGTGTCCGTACTGGCCCTGCTGGGCTTCGCCGCACCCGCGCTCGGCCTCGAGCTCGTCGACCCGGGCCGCGACACCTTCTCCCGCGACATCCCGGCCGTACAGGTCTACGACCGGCTGAACGCGGCCTTCCCCGAGCTCTCGGCCCAGCACCGCGTCGCCGTCAGGTCCACCCCCGAGCGGGCCGCCGAAGTGCGCCGGGCCCTGGAGGACCTCGGCCGACGGGCCCAGGCGGACCCGCTCTTCGCCGAGAACACCGAGCCCAGGATCCTGACCTCCACCGACGGGCGGATCACCGTACTGGAGCTCGCCGTGCCCTTCACCGCGACCTCGAAGCAGGCCGGGGCCTCGCTCGCCCATCTCCGCCAGGACCATCTGCCCGCCACCGTCGGTGCGTTGAAGGGCGTGGAGAGCGCCGTCTCCGGTGACGTGGCGCGGGGCCGCGACTACGTGGACCACGAGAACGGCAAACTGCCCCTGGTCCTCGGCGCCCTGCTGCTCGCGACCTTCCTGATGACCCTCTGGGCGTTCCGCTCGGTCGTCATCGCCCTGATCGGCGTCGTGCTCAACCTGCTCTCCGCCGGGGCGGCGCTCGGCGCCCTCGTCGCCGTCTTCCAAGGGACGTGGGCCGAGGGCCTGCTGGCCTTCGACTCCCTCGGCGCGATCGCCTCCCGGGTCCCGCTGTTCCTCTTCGTCATCCTCTTCGGACTGTCCATGGACTACCAGGTGTTCGTCGTCAGTCGGATCAAGGAGGCGATGGACCAGGGGATGCCGGCCCGCGAGGCGGTACTGGACGGCATCGGCCGGTCGGCGAAGGTCGTCACCAGTGCGGCGATCGTGATGGTGACCGTCTTCGGCGCCTTCGTCGCGCTGCACCTCACCGAGATGAAGCAGATGGGCTTCTGCCTGGCCCTCGCCGTCCTGCTCGATGCCGTGGTGGTCCGCCTCATGATCCTGCCCGCGCTGCTGCTGCTCCTCGGCGAGCGGGCCTGGAGCCGACGGGACCTGTGCGACGTAGGATGACGATCATGCTTCAACGGCCACAGCGCGGCGACCCGTTATGGATCTGGCTGCTCCACTGGTGGGACGTCCTGTCGTGGGCGATCATCGGATTGCTGACCCTCCTGACCGTCTTCGCGGACCTTCCCGCAACGGCGAAGTACGGGTCGCTGGCGCTGCTGGCCGTGCTCGCCCTCAGCTACGTGCTCGCCAAGAAACTGCCCGAGAACCCCGTGCGCGGGGGGTACGTCCACCTCGCGGTGCTGCTCCTCGCCCTCGGTGGGCTCTCCTACCTCCGGGACGGCTACGGGGTGCTCTACACCCTGGCACTCCCGCAGTTCGTGATCTTCGTGGACAGCCTGCGCGCGGCGATCGTCCTCAGCGGTCTCGGTGCCACGGCCATCACCCTCGGCGGCACCCTGCGCGAGGGCTGGACCGCCTCCCACCTCACCACCAACACCGTCTCCTCCCTCGCCGTCTACGCGGTGAGCGTCCTGGTCGCCCTGCTGACGCCCCGGGCGCTGGCGATCCGTGACGAACGAGCCCATTTGCGCGCCGAGTTGGCGAGCACCCAGCTCAGTCTCGCCGAGGCCCACCGGCTCCAGGGCGCGGCCGAGGAACGCGAGCGGCTCGCCCGGGAGATCCACGACACCCTGGCCCAGGGCTTCGCCTCCATCATCGTGCTGGCGGAAGCGGCCCGCTCCGGGGTGGAGACCGATCCGGACCGCACCGCCCAGCAGTTGCTCTCCATAGAGCGGACCGCGCGCGAGAACTTCGCCGAGGCCCGGGTCCTGGTCGGCTCCGCTCCACAGAGCGGACTCACCCCGGGGTCGGTCGCGGCCACCTTGCGCCGCACCCTGGACCGCTTCACCGAGGACACCGGGCTCACCGTCGTCGCCGACCTGGCGGAGGTGGCCTGCGACCAGCCCACCCGGATCGCCCTGCTCCGCTGTACCCAGGAGTCCCTGGCCAACGTACGCAAGCACGCGGCCGCCTCCACGGTGGACGTGACCTTGACGCAGCGCCCGTACGGCGTGGAGCTGGAGATCACGGACGACGGCCGGGGCTTCGAGGTCGAGGACGCCAACGGCTTCGGGCTGGGCGGCATGAGCAAGCGCCTCGCCGAACTCGGCGGGGACCTGACGGTGACCAGCTCACCCGGCGACGGCACCCGCGTGCTCGCCCTGATCCCGACGAACGGTGAGGCCTGACATGAGCGAGACGACCCCCACCGGAGCGGCCCTGCGGGTCGTCATCGTGGACGACCACACGGTGATGCGGGCCGGCGTCCTCGCCCTGCTCGCGGCGGAGCCCACCATCGAGATCGTCGGAGAGGCGGACGACGGGCGCGCCGGGGTCGAGCTCGTCGATCGACTGGCGCCCGACGTGGCCCTGATCGACCTGCGGATGCCCGTACTGGACGGGGCCGGCGCCACGGCCGAGATCGTCGCGGGAGGGACCGGCACCCGGGTCCTGATCCTGACGACCTACGACACCGACGAGGAGATCGAGCGTGCCGTGGAGGCGGGCGCGATCGGCTACCTGCTCAAGGACACCACCCGCGAGCAGCTCGTCGACGCGATCCACTCGGCCTCCCGGGGCGAGACGGTGCTGGCTCCGCGGGTCGCGCAGCGCCTGGTCGCGCGGATGCGCAGGCCCGCCGTCGTACCGCTGACCGCCCGGGAGGCGGACGTGCTGAACGCCGTCGCCGACGGCCTGTCCAACGCGGAGATCGGGCGCCGGCTGGTCATCGCGGAGGCCACCGTCAAGACCCACCTGCTGCGGGTCTTCGCCAAGCTCGACGTCAGCGACCGGACCCATGCGGTGGTCGTCGCTCTCGAACGCGGCCTGCTCGTGCGCCGCTGACCGTCCGGTGCACGCGTCCGGCCCGGTCCCCGCGGTGCGGGGACCGGGCCGGACTCTCGGCCGTTCAGCGGGTCAGGCGGGCATCAGCTCACCTGGACGGTGACATCGTCCACGACGAAGGAGGTCTGCAGGGAAGCGTCCTCCACGCCGTTGAACTTCAGGGTGACGGTCTGGCCGGCGAACTGCGCGAGGTTGTACGTCTTCTGGACGTAGCCGGAGTTCGCGTTCAGGTTGGAGAGGGTCTCCAGGGTCTGGCCGCCCACCGAGACGGTGAACCGGTCGTAGACGACGTTCTCGTCCTCGTCCGTGTCGATGTGGAGGAAGAACGAGAGCTGGTAGGAGGAGCAGCCCGACGGGATCGCCAGCGACTGCGAGGCGCTGTCGGTGTGGGTGGACCCGTATCCGTTCAGCCAGGCCTTGTAGCTGCCGCCGTGCGGGAGCTGGCCGGACTGGTTGGTGATCACACCCGAGGTCGCGGTCCAGGGGCTGGAGCCGCTCTCGAAGCCGCCGTTGACCACGAGCTGGCGCGGCGTGCAGCCGCCGCTCCCCGTGACGGTCAGCGTGTAGGTGGTGGTGTGGCTGACGGTGCCGGAACCGGTGACCGTCAGGGTGTAGGTGCCGGGCGCGGTGCTCGCGCCGACCTGGACGGACAGGGTCGAGGAGCTGCCGGACTGGACGGACGTCGGGCTGAGCGTGGCGCTCACGCCCGCCGGCGCGCCGGATACGGAGAGCGCTACGGTCTGGGCTGCGCCGCTCACGGTGGAGGTGTTCACCGTGGCGGAGGTGGAGCCGCCGGGGGCCGTGCTGCCCGCGGACGGGCTGACGCCGATGGAGAAGTCCTGCGCGGGGGTCTCCCCGCCGACGGCCTGCTTCCAGACGGCGTAGGCGACGCCGTCGGCGCTGCGGTCCAGCACCGTGGCGTTGATGTTGTTCGTGGTGTCGCAGGAGCTGTGGTAGCAGGGGTCGTAGGCGGCGTTCGCGGTGCCGCCCCACTTCGTGGCCTGCGCCGAGGTCTTACGGGCGCTGGCGCCGGCCGCGTAGCCGGAGGTGGGGATGCCAGCCTGCTGGAAGGAGTAGTCGTCGCTGCGGCCCTGGCCCTCGGTGTTCTCCTCGGGCGCCAGGTTCAGCGAGGTCCAGTACGCCTTGAGCGGGGCGGCGGTGGCGGAGTTGACGTTGTTGATGAAGTAGCCGCCGTTGGTCGAGCCGACCATGTCGAAGTTGTAGTAGCCCTTGATGGCGGCCTTCTGGGCGCTGCTGAGCTGGCCGACGTAGAACTCGGAGCCGTTGAGACCCTGCTCCTCGTCCGTCCACCAGGCGAAGCGCACGTGCTTGGTCATCGTCGGGTTCTTCTGGGCGAGGACGAGCGCGTTCTCCAGCAGGGTGGCCGAGCCGGAGCCGTTGTCGTTGATGCCGGGGCCCGCCGAGACGCCGTCGAGGTGGGCGCCGAACATGATGACCTGGTCGGCGGGGCCGCCGGGCCAGTCGGCGATCAGGTTGTTCGACGGGTAGGTGCAGGAGGAGCAGTTCTGCTCGGTGACGGTGTAACCGGCGGCCTGCAGCTTGCCCTTCACGTACGCCAGGGACTGGGTGTAGCCCGCGCTGCCCGCACGGCGGTGGCCGCCGTTCTGGGTGGCGATGGTGTTGAACTGGGTCAGGTGCGCCTGCACGTTGGCGACGCTGATGTTCGGCGGGTCGTTGCCGGGCTGGGTTCCGCCCACGTTGAGCGTGTAGTCGACGGTGTGGGAGAGGGTGGTGCCCTGTCCCTTGACGACGACGGTGGACGCGCCGGGCGCCGCGTTGGTGGTGGCGGTCAGGGTCAGCACCGAGGACTGGCCGGACTGCACCGTGGCGGGGTTGAAGGAGGCGCTCACCCCGGCCGGCAGGCCGGTGGCGGTCAGCGTCACCGACTGGGCGGTGCCGGTGGTGACGGTGGTGCCGACGGTGGTGGTGACCGTACCGCCCTGCTGGACGGTGCCCGACGACGGGTTCAGCGTCATCGAGAAGTCGTTGTTCTGGCCGCTCGGGGTGCAGGTCGGGTCGGCCGACTGGGCGGGCACGCTGATGGCGTCCCAGGCCGCCTTGGTCTTGTTGAAGAGACCGCAGGTGGTGTCGAGCGACTTCGCGGAACTGAGCGTCGCCGTACGGTACTTCTTGTAGGACATGCTGCTGGTCTTGAGCAGCATGCCGCCGTAGAAGATCTTGCCGGCGTTCTGCACGCCCACGCCGGTCAGCGTGGTCTGGTTGCAGGTGCTGCTGCTGGGCTTGCCGCCGCCGGGGTTGGTGCCCTCGGCGAGCAGGTAGAACCAGTGGTTCAGGGGGCCTGCGGCCGCGTGCACCTCGGTGCCGGGTATCGCGGAGCTGTAGCAGGCCGGGTCGTTGTTGACGGCCGGCGGGTTGTACATGTTCCGGATGGGCCCGTCGCCCACGAGGTTGATCACCTCGCCGACGGTGTAGTCCGGAGTGTCGTACGGGGCCGGCTCGTTGATGTACGCCTCGGTGAGCGCGCCGAAGATGTCACCGGTGGCCTCGCCGAGACCGGCCTCCTGGCCGCTGGTGCCGCCGGGGGTGTTGGAGTCGATGGCGTGCCCGTACTCGTGGGCCACCACGTCCACGCCGGCGATCCACTCGTTGGCCTGGTTGTGCCCGATGGTGACCGAGCTGCCGTCCCAGTAGGCGTTGAGGTCGTTCAGGCCGACCTTGCCGGGGAAGTGGCGGCCGTTGCCGCTGATGCCGTTGCGGCCCAGCCACTGGCTCAGCATGTCCCACTGCTTCTGCGCGGCGAACATCAGGTCCACGCAGCCGGTCTCCTTGCTCGTGGGGTTGCCGGTGCCCCAGGAGTCGGAGGACTTCGTGAAGACCGTGCCGCCGCTGTAGTCCGCGCAGCTCAGGCCGGTCCGGTTCGGGTCGCGCAGGGTGTAGGTGGAGCCCGAGTTGGTGGTGTCGATGGTGAGCGGGTTCGGGCCGTTCCACTTGCTGTTGCCGGTGCCCGCCACCACGTCGTCGTAGCTGTCGACGAAGGAGCCGGTCCGCGCGTCCACGAAGACGTGCAACTTGCTGGGGGCCGTCTTGGTCCGGCCGATCAGCACGGTCTCCCAGGCCAGCACCGGCTTGTCGTCCTTCAGCCGGACGACGAGCCGGCTGCTGTCGACCTTGTCCACGGCGGTCAGTTTCGCCCGCGACGTGGACTCGGCGTCCTTCGCGGTCACCGACGGCCGGGTCGCCACGTCGATGCGCACGGAGGAGGCGGACTGGAGGGCGCGCACCTTGCCGGAGCCGTCCGCGAGCACGACCGCGTCGCCGCCGACGACCGGCAGGCCGCGGTAGCTGCGCTCGTACGAGACGGAGTAGAGGTCCTGCACCCAGGGGGTGACCATGCGGCGTTCGTACTGTTCCTGCGAGGAGTTGACCAGGGAGTCGAGACCGCTGTCGACGGCCTGGTCGGCGGCCGCGACCGCACGTGCGGCCGGTGTGTCCTTCTGGGACGGGGCGGGCTGCGCCTGCTGCGCCGCGGATGCCGTCCCGGCCAGGGCGCCGGCGAGGCTCGCGGTCAGCGCCATCGCTGCCACGGCTGCCGTCCATCTGGTGGGCTGCAACGTCCACTCCGATCGTGGGGGGTCGGGGATGAGTGTTCGTTCGCGGCCGAGTATGAGCGTGGACATGACGAGATTGGGACATCCCGGCAGGCATAAGGCCCGCGTTATGGTGCGCTGGCGGCCCGCTGCGTACGCTGCCCGGATGCAGCTGGAGTTGAGGCATCTGCAAGCCGTCTGCCGGATAGCGGAGGCGGGCAGCCTGGGGGGCGCGGCGCGGCGGCTCGGAGTGTCCCAGCCCGCGCTCTCCGCCCAGCTGCGGCGCATCGAGCGGGTCACCGGCGGCGAGCTGTTCGTGAGGGGCCGGGGCGGGGTGGAACCCACGGCACTGGGCCAGTTCGTGCTGGCCAAGGCGCGTCGCGTGCTCAGTGAGATGGACGCGCTGGGGGCGGAGGCGCGCGCGATCGGCACCGGCAGCCCGCTGCGGCTGGGGTGCATCCTGCTGGTGCTGCTCGACGGGCTCCTCGCCGAGACCGACCTGTCCATGTCCGGGCAGGAGATCACCGTGGACCTGGAGCACTCGGTGACCGCGCTGGCGCGGATGCTGGGCGCCGGGCACTACGACGCGATCGTCTACGGAGAGGTCAACGACCACGAGGTGCGGCTCCCCGCGGGAGCCCTCGCCAGGACGCTCGTCCCGAAGGAGCCGTTCTGCATCCGGCTGTCGGCGAAACACCCGCTCGCGGGCCGGGACCGCATCGACCTCGCCGACCTCGCCGCCGAGTCGTGGATGACGCCCGTGGAGGACGACGACGGCGGTCCCGAGGCCCTTGTCGCCGCCTGCGCGCAGGCGGGTTTCACCCCGTCACTGCGCTACCGGATCACCGACCGCATGATGCAGTACGACCTGATCGCCGCGGGCCGCGCGATCGCGCTGAGCCAGCCCACGGCCCCGCAGGTGGCGGGTACGGTGATGCGCCCGCTGACCGGCACCCCCATCACCGGGCGCATCCGCCTCGCCTGGAACCGCTCGGCGGTCTCGTCCGGCCAGGCGGACCTGCTCTACCGCGCCGCGGCCCGCGCCTATCTGGCCAATGTGGACAACAACCGCTTTCACAAGGACTGGTGGGACGCCCACCCCGAGCTGCAGATCAGCCCCGGCGGTGAGCCGTCAGCAGCAGGTACTCCCACTCCATGACGCCGCCGGCGGTGTGCTCGGCGGCGAGGGCGTCGAGATCCCGGTCCAGGGCGGCGACGCGGTCGGGTTCCCCCGCGATGCCGCGGTAGACGGCGATGGTCGGCCCGTACAGGGCCTTGAAGAACTCGCGGAATTCCGAGGGCTTCTTGAACCGCTCCACCCGGACCGTCTGCCGGCGCGAGACCACATCGCCCACCCGGTCGCCCAGCAGCTCGTGGACGTGCTCCTCGTCCCCCCACAGCGTCGGCGGCTCTGCCCCGGGCGGTGGCGGGGGAGCGTAGGGCTCCATCGTGGCGGACAGCCGGCCCACGAACCCCTGGGGAGTCCAGTTCACCAGCCCGACGGTGCCGCCGGAGCGGCAGACGCGCAGCATCTCGTCGGCGGCGAGCCGGTGGTGCGGGGCGAACATGAGGCCGACGCAGGACATCACCGTGTCGAACTCGCCGTCCGCGAAGGGCAGCGCCTCCGCGTCCGCCTCCGTCCATTCCACCCGGGTGCCGCGTACGGTGGCCAGGTGCCACCCGACCTCCAGCAGTTCGGGCGTGAGGTCGCAGGCCACGACGTCGGCCCCGGCCAGGGCGGCCGGAATGGCGGCATTGCCGGAGCCCGTGGCGATGTCGAGCACCCGGTCGCCGCGCTGTACGCCGCACTCCCTGACGAGAAGGGCCCCCAGGTCGGGATAGATGTGGGAGGCCACGGAGGAGTAGTCGCCCAGCGCCCACATGGCGCGGTGCGCGGCCTTCTCGGCGCGGTCGGCTCGGACCGCGTCGCTCGCCTCGCTCATGCCAGCCGCCCTCCAGGGCTCGGATCAGCCCCTTCTTCGAGCATAGGTACGTTTTTCGGGCGCGGCCCGTCGGGCGGGTGAGAGGCCCCTACGGCAGCGGGATCTCGAAGTGCACCGTCCCGAAGCCGCCGTGCTCACCCGTCGTGCGGGCGTCGAAGACCTCGGTGGCCAGGCTCCGCCAGAACCCCTCCGCACCCGGGACGTCCACATTGGTGTGCAGGTAGACGCGCTCGTAGCCCGGGATCCCGGCCGCGAACGCGCACGCCTCCCGCACCATGGCGCGGGCCAGCCCGTGCCGCCGGTGGGCGGGGCGCACGTAGACCCGCAGGAGCTGCGCCGTGCGGCCCGACGGGTAGCGCTCGGCCAGCCAGCGCGGATGCGGCGGGTGGGCGGGGCCCCGGGAGTGCAGGGCGCACGTGCCCACCACCTCCCCGTCCCGTACGGCCACGACGAGGGTGTGCCGCGGGTGGTCGAGGTAGGTGCCGCGGATGTCGACCACGTCGGAGTGCCACTCGGGCACGTACCCGTAGGTGAACTCCCGGTAGAAGGTGTCGAGCATGACGCTGCGCGCGCCCCGTACGTCCTCCGGCCGGGCGTGTCTCACCTCGTAGTCCGCGGCTCTCTGGTGCCGGGGTGCCTGATGTTGCTTCAGATCCTCCATCGCTCCACCGTAGCGGAAAACCGCCCTATTGGAAATGAAAACGATTTCAGATAACGTCCGGTCTGCAAGCGGCCCGCACGGGCCGTCACCGCGGTCGGAGAGGAAGTCCAGTGGGACATCTGCTGGTTGTCGAAAGTTGGGTGGGGTCGATGAGCAGGCTCCTGCCCCGGGCGATCCGTGAAGGCGGACACGAGTTCAGCTTCCTCACCCGGGACCTGCACCACTACCTGCGCTCCGCCCCGGCCGACGGCCCGCACCCGCTGCTCGCCGCGCGCAACATCGTCACGGCCGACACCAACGACACGGACACGCTGCTCCCGCTCGTCGAACGGCTGCACGAGGTGCTCGCCTTCGACGGCGTGGTCTCCTCCTGCGACTACTACCTGCCGGCCGTCGCGCGGATCGCCGAGCGCCTCGGCCTGCCCGGCCCCACCGCCGCGGCGGTCCAGGACGCCTGCCGCAAGGACCGGACCCGCCGGGTGCTGGCCGGGGCCGGGGTCGCCGGTCCGCGCTTCGCCGTCTGCGCCGACACCGCCCAGGCGTCGACCGCCGCCCGCGAGATCGGCTACCCGCTGGTCGTCAAGCCCGTCGACCTGTGCGCCGGGATGCTGGTCCGCCGGGTCGACGACGAGCGCGAGCTCGACCGAGCCTGCCGGGACCTGGCCGAATTCCCCGTCAACGCCCGGGGACAGCACCGCGCCCCCGTCCTCCTCCTAGAAGAACTGCTCACCGGCCCTGAGATCAGCGTCGAGACCGTCTCCCACCACGGCACCACCCACGTCGTCGGCATCACCGACAAGAGCATCGGCGGAGCCCCCGCCTTCATCGAGACCGGCCACATGTTCCCGGCCGACCTCGGCCCGGCCCTGGTGAAGGAGGCCGCCGAGAGCGCCGTACGAGCCGTCGAGGCACTCGGCCTGGACCACGTCGTCTGCCACACCGAGCTCAAACTGACCCCGACCGGGCCGCGCCTCATCGAGGTCAACCCCCGCCCGGCCGGCAACCGCATCACCGAGCTGGTCCGCCACGTCACGGGCGTCGACCTGGCCGCCGCCTGCGTGGACGTCGCGCTCGGCCGCACGCCCGACCTCGCCGTCCGCCCCACGGGAGTGCGCAGCGCCGCCATCGCGTTCCTGCTGCCCGAAGCCGCCGGCACCCTCACCGGCATCGACGGCGCCGACCAGGTACGCGGCCGGCCCGGCGTCCTGGAGCTCACCCTGGCCGAACCGGGCCGCACCGTGCGGGCCGCGACCAGCAACAACGAGTACCTCGGCCACGTCATGACCGCCGACACCGAAGGCCCCGGAGCCCGCAGGGCGGCCGAGCGGCTGCTCGCCGGCCTGCGCCCCTCCTACGAGGGTCACGAGCTGCCCGCGGCGGTGCACGCGTGATCACGCTCGCCCCCACCCTCCCCGAACCGTCGGTGCGCACCGTCGACGATCTCCTCGCACGGGTCCGCGCCGGGGCCTGCGGACCCGACCCCGCGGGGCAGCGCGTCGCGCTCGCCTTCACCACCGCCCAGGCCGTACGCCACGAAGGCCGCTCCGGCGGCTACCGCAACGAGGTGCTCAGCCTGCGCCTCGCCGCGGCCGTCGGCTCCTGCGCGGTGGAACCCGGCGCCCTGCCCCCGGCCGCCCTCGACGACTGCGCGGGCGCCACCGTCGCCGACCTGCTCGACCACCCGCTGCTGCCCGTACGGATCGCCGCGCTCGACGCGTACCTGATGCACGTACGCCCGCACACGCCCGAGAACGGCGCCCGCCCGTACCCGATCCCGGGCGGCAGCACCCTCCAGCGCTCCCGGGCCCGCGCCCGCGCCGTGGCCGACCTGCTCCCCGCGACCGGGCTGGAGCGGGTCCTGGTCGTCGGCGTCGTCAACTCCCTGCTGGAACGCCTCCGCGAGCGCGGGACCGCGTACGCGCCCTGCGACCTCAAGGGCGGCGCCACCGAATGGGGCGAGCCCGTCCTGACCGACACCCTCGCGGAGCTGGAGCGCTGCGACGCGATCCTCGCCTCCGGCATGACCCTGGGCAACGGCACCTTCCAGCCGCTGCTCGACCACGCCGCCGCCACCGGCAAACCCCTCGTCATGTTCGCCCAGACCGGCAGCGCCGTCCTGCCGCACTTCCTCGGCGCCGGGGTGAGCGCCGTGTCCGCCGAGCCGTACCCCTTCTTCTGGCTCGACGGCGGCCCCGGCCTCGTCCACCGCTACGGGGGCACCCGATGACCATCACCCCGATCCTGCCCCGCCCGGCCGCCCACGCCACCAACCCCGATCTCCTGCCGCTCCTCGGCCGCACCCCGCTCGCCAGGATCCGCACCGACCTGCCGCACCGCCACCCCGGTTTCTGGGCGAAACTCGAATGCCTCGGAGCCGGCGGGATGAAGGCCCGCGCCGCCGTCTCCATGCTGACCGGCGCCCGCGCCCGCGGCGAACTGCTGCCCGGCGCCCCCGTCGTGGAATCCACCTCCGGCACCCTGGGCGTCGGACTCGCCTTCGCCGGCCAGGCCCTCGGCCACCCCGTCGTCCTCGTCGGCGACACCGAACTCGAACCGTCGATGCGGCAGTTGCTGCGCGCGTACGGAGCCCAGCTCGAGCTCGTCGACCGCCCGGCGGCGGAAGGCGGCTGGCAGGCCGCCCGGATCGCCCGGCTGCGCGAGGTGCTGCGCCGGACGCCGCGCGCCTACTGGCCCGACCAGTACAACAACCCCGACAACGCCGCCGGTTACCTCACCCTGGCCGCCGAACTGACCGCCGAGCTCGACCACCTCGACGTCCTGGTGTGCAGCGTGGGAACCGGCGGCCACAGCGGCGGCCTGGCCGGCCCGCTGCGCCGCCGCTGGCCCCGGCTGAAGGTCATCGGGGTCGACTCCGTCGGCTCGGCCATCTTCGGACAGCCCGCCAGACCCCGCCTGATGCGCGGGCTCGGCAGCAGCATCCACCCCGCCAACGTCGCCCACGAGGCCTTCGACGAGGTGCACTGGGTGGGGCCCGCCGAAGCCGTCGACGCCTGCCGCCGGCTCGCCCGCTCCGCCTTCGTCAGCGGCGGCTGGAGCACCGGAGCCGTCTCCCTCGTCGCCGCCTGGGCGGCCCGCGTGGAGCCGGGCGCGGTCGTCGCCACCGTCTTCCCCGACGGACCGCACCGCTACCTCGGCACCGTCTACGACGACGACTTCTGCCACGCCCACGGCCTGGACACCGCCGCCCTCGCCGTCCGCCCCCTGGAGATCCCGCACCCCCACGCCGTCGAGGCGGCGGGCTGGGCCCGCTGCCGGACCGTGCTCGCCCCCACCCGAGGAGGCGCCGCGTGAAGCTCACCTGGCGCACCGCCGACCTCCGGCTGGCCGAACCCCTGCGCATCTCCCGCTCGGTGATGGCGCGGCGCGACGCCGTCTGGGTCACCGTCGAACACGGCGGACTGCGCGGCTGGGGCGAGGCCGTCAGCAGCGCGTACCTCGGCCTGCCGACCGCCCGGATCCTGAAGCACCTGGAGTCCGTGCGGGCCGCCACCGAGCGCTTCCCCGACCCGGAGACCGCCTGGGCCGAGACCGCCCGGACCGAGACCGCCCGGACCGGTACCGGCGGTGGTCACACCGCCTGGACGGGACTGCCGCCCGGGGTCCTGGCCGCGGTCGAGGCCGCCGTCCTGGACCTGGTGGGCAAGCGGGCCGGCGAACCCGCCCACCGCCTGCTGGGCACGCCCGCGGCCCCCGCCGCCGCGACCGCCCGTACGATCGGCATCATCGCGCCCGTACCGGCCGCGGCGCAGGCGGCCCGGCTCGCCCTGAGCGGCTTCACCACCCTCAAGGTCAAGGCGGGGTCCCCCGATCCGGCCGAGGACCTCGCGCGCGTGGACGCCGTACGCACCGGAGCCCCCGGCGCGAGCCTGCTGCTCGACCCCAACGGGGCGTGGACCGAACGCCAGGCCCTCGACCTGCTGCCGCGCTTCGCGGCCCTCGGCGTCACGGCGGTGGAGCAGCCGATCGCGCCGGGCCGCCCCGACGCCCTCGCCCGCGTGGCCAAGGAATCCCCGATCCCCGTCATCGCCGACGAGGACGCGGTCTCCTACGAGGACGCCGTGGCCCTGGCCGGACGGGTCCAGGGCGTCAACGTCAAACTCGCCAAGTGCGGAGGGGTCCGGGCCGCCCTGCGCGTCCACGAGGCCCTGCGCGGCACCGGAACCGAGCTGATGCTCGGCTGCCTCACCGCGAGCTCCCTGGGCATCGCCCCCGCCGTGCACCTCGCCGACCGGGCCCGCTGGGTGGACCTGGACGGGCACCTGCTCCTGGCCGAAGACCCATGGAGCGGCATCGGCGGAACCGACGGCACCGTACGGGCCGCGAACCGGGCCGGCCTCGGAGTCAGACCGGCAGCCGGGCAGGACACCCCGTGAAGACCCTCGCATCCGTCCGGGAATTCCCGCTCGCCGTACGCCTGCTCCTCGTCAACCAGCTCGGCGTCAACACCGGCTTCTACCTGCTCATCCCGTACCTCGCCACCCACCTGTCCGAGGACCTCGGCCTCTCGGCGGCCGTCGTCGGCGTGGTCCTGGGCCTGCGCAACCTCAGCCAGCAGGGCCTGTTCCTGCTCGGCGGCTCGGCCGCCGACCGGCTCGGCCCCCGCGGGGTGATCATCGCCGGCTGCGCGCTGCGGACCGTCGGCTTCGGCCTGTTCGCCCTCGGTGACGCCCTGCCGCTGCTGCTCGCCGCGTCCATACTCAGCGGGCTCGCGGGGGCCCTGTTCAACCCCGCCGTGCGGACCTACGTCGCCCAGGAGGCGGGCGACCGCAAGGCCGAGGCCTTCGCGCTGTTCAACGTCTTCGCCACCACCGGGGCGCTGCTCGGTCCGCTGCTGGGCACCCTGCTGCTCCTCGTGGACTTCCGGGCGGCCGCCGTGACCGCGGCCGCGGTCTTCGCCGTCCTCACCCTCGCCCAGCTCCTGGTGCTGCCCGCCCGGGAGGTTCCGGCCCCGGAGACCCGGGTGACGGGAGACTGGCGGGAGGCGGCGGGCAGCCGCGGGTTCCTCGCCTTCTCCCTCGCCATGATCGGCATGTACGGACTGGAGAACCAGCTGTACCTGCTGCTGCCGCACGCGGCGGTACGGGCCTGCGGCTGGGACGGCTCGATCGGCCTGCTGTTCCTGGCCGGAACCCTCGCCAACCTCCTCCTCCAGCTCCGCATCACCCGCCGGCTGAAGGCCGCGGGCAGCCGCGCCCGCTGGATCGCCACCGGGCTGGCCGTCATGGGCCTGGGATTCGTCCCGCCGATGCTCGTGTCCGGCGCCCCGGCCCCGCATCCGGCGTACCTGCTCCCGGTCCTGGCCGGCGCCCTGCTCCTGCACCTCGGCGTGATGATCGCCCAGCCCTTCGTGATGGAGCTGATACCCGCCTTCGGCCGGGAGAGCCTCACCGGCACCTTCTACGGCCTGTTCTACGCGGTGTCCGGCATCGCGGCCGCCCTCGGCAGCGCGGCGGTCGGCTGGGCGATGGACACCGCCGGGCACACCGGCCTGGCCTGGCTGCCCTTCGCCTGCTGCCTCGCCCTCGGCCTGGCCTCCGCGGCGGCCGTCGCCCGGCTGCACCGAAGACGGGCCCTGCCCGCAGACCCGGGGGCGCCCGATCCGCTGCCCGCCGCCACCCGCCCGAGAAGCGAGACCCGATGAGCACCGGCAACCTCCTCACCGACCACCCCGAACTGTACGAAGAGCGCTTCCCCGACCCCGACCACCTGGCGGCCCGCTGGGCCGAGGACGTGCTCGCGCGCCACGGCGCCGGCCCCCGCGTCCTCGACGTCGGCTGCGGCACCGGCCGCGACGCCGCCTGGCTGCACCACCGGGCCGGCCGCGAGGTCACCGGCATCGACACCTCCGGGGCCATGCTGGCGCACGCCCGCGGCCACCACCCCGGCCCCGCCCACCACCGGGCCGACATGCGCGACTTCGACCTCGGGACCCGCTTCGACGCCGTCCTCTGCCTGGACAGCGCCCTGCTCTACTGCCACACCAACGAGGACCTCACCGCCTTCCTCGCCCGCTGCCGCGCCCACCTCACCCCCGGCGGCCTGCTCGTCGCCGAGATGCGCAACGGGGCCTTCTTCCTCGGCAACACCGAGCTCCTCGACGGCCCGCGCACCGACACCTTCACCTGGCGCGGCACCACGTACACCTCCCACACCACCCTGTGGATCGATCACGGCGTACAACTCCTGCGCCGCCGAAGGACCTGGACCGCCGACGACGGCTCCCCGCCGCAGGAGCAGCCCTCCGCCTGGAGGCTCCTCTTCCCCCAGGAGCTGCGGTACTTCCTCACCACCGCCGGCTTCGAGGTCCTCGCACTGCACGACGGACCCGGCCCCCGCACCGAACCGCCGTGGAGCGAGGGCGAGGACCCGCACGGGACCACGCGTTCCGACCGCCTCCACCTCGTCGCCCGGCTAGACGAGTAAGTCCGAAGTCTTCGGGGGCATGAAGCGAGGGTCTCGTTGATCCGTTTGTGACGACAGATCTCGAAACCCTCGCGACAGCACTG